>JAATGD010000383.1 GCA_015654965.1 Hyphomicrobiales bacterium | reverse complement strand
TGCATAATTGCCCTGCGTGGTGCCAGCCTGTGCGCCCACGGCCTTGCCCTTGAAGGCAGACGGCTCAAGCGAGGTGATATCGCTATCTTTCGGCACGACAACGGATAGAGGCGTCGTATAGTAGCGATCGGTAAAGGCAACCTGCTTTTCGCGTTCCTCGGTGATGGCCATGGAGGCGATGACGGCATCGAATTTATTGGCCTGAAGGCCGGGGATCATGCCATCCCAGTCATTGGCGACGATGGTGCATTTGGCCTCCATCGCATCGCACAGCGCATTGGCAATATCGAGATCGAAGCCGACCAGCTTGCCGTCCGGCGACATATAATTGAAGGGAGGGTAAGCGCCCTCGCTGGCAATGCGGATTTCCTTCCACTCCTTTGCCTGTACCGTCTGGACGGGCAATGCGAGAACGACAGAGGCCAGACCGGCCAGCAGGACTGATTTCAACATTTTTGTGTTTTTACCCTCTTACAAGATAACACTGTAAAATGACCCTATAGATGATTGCATCAGGCGACCAGACGGTTGCAACGCTCTTCCTGCGCATAAGCCTTGCCAAAACGGTTGGCAAGGAAGGTTTCAAGCCAAATATCTTCCTGACGCACAAAACCCTTTTGCGGCAGATCGCCCTTGGCCAGCATATCGAGAACAGCGCAGATAGCGGACGCCGTGGTTATCTGTATGCCTGAACGTACGATCGTGCCGTGTTGCGCCGCATAAACCTTGTTGGCATAGGTTTCCTGCACCAGACGTCCGTTGCGGGTGCCCGATACTGTGACGAAAATCACCACCACATCCTGCAATGTGCTGGGAAGCGCATTTTCAAAAATGTCTTTCAACACTTCGCGGCGATGACGCAGCCCGAGATCGTTCAAAAGCGCTTTCATGAGCGCGACATGACCGGGATAACGGATGGTGCGATAATTGAGCGTGCGCACCTTGCCTTCAAGCGTCTCACACAGCGTTCCCAGCCCGCCGGACGTGTTGAAAGCCTCGTAAGTCACGCCATCGAGCGAAAATTCCTCGCGCTCTTCGAGTGCGGGTACTTGCGTCAATTCACCATTCACAATGGCTTCGCATGGCTCGATATATTCATTGATAACGCCGTCGGTGCTCCATGTCAGATTATAATTGAGTGCATTGGACGGATATTGCGGCAAGGCCCCTACCCGCATCCGCACACTGTCGAGCGTATCGAAATGCCGGGCCAGATCATAAGCGACAATGGAGATGAAGCCCGGCGCAAGACCGCATTGCGGAATGAAGGTGGTTTTGGCCTCTTTCGCCAGTTCCTTGACGCGGCGTGTACTGGCAACGTCTTCGGTCAGATCGAGATAATGAACACCAGCCTTGGCGGCAGCCTCGGCAATGCGGGTCGTCAAATGAAAGGGTGCCGCACTCAACACCGCGAATTTCCCCGTCAGAGCTGCTTCAAGTGCCGCAGCGTCTTCGATATCGAGCGCCTGCGTTTTAACCGCCCCCCCCGTTTCCAATGCGTTGAGCTGAGCTTCGGAGCGGTCGATGACTGTTACCGCATAATCGCCAGTGGATGCCAGAAGATCGGCAATGGTCGCGCCAATTTTGCCTGCGCCGACAACAACGATCTGTTTCATGTTTCGTCCCCTTTGAATGGAATTTTGTTGCACCCAGAATCGCATAGTCCATTGCAAAGTGAAGTATCCATACTGACGATATGGCGTTGTTTATTTGTGCAAAATGACGTATGTTTTATGCATTATGATGACAAATGCCGATCTCAACCTGATTGCGCTCTTGCGCGAGAATGCCCGTGCTTCGACAACCGAGCTGGCACGTCGGCTGGGCGTCTCGCGCACGACCGTGCAAAGCCGCATTGAAAAGCTGGAAAAACAGGGTGTTATCGAAGGTTACACGGTGCGAATCGCGCCCGCCTTCGAGCGCGATCTGGTCCGCGCCCATGTGCTGGTGACGGCGCTGCCGAAACTTGCACCCAAAGTGGAGACGGCATTGCGTTCGATCATGGCCGTCAGGACGTTGCATTCCATCAGCGGCCAGTTTGATATGATCGTTGTCGTGGAAGCGCCATCCATTCAGGAACTCGACCGCGTACTCGACCAGATCGGTGCGCTCGAAGGTGTGGAGCGCACCATGTCCTCCATCATCCTGTCCACGCGCATCGAGCGTTAATCTTTTGAACTGCCTTCCCAACCGGCATAGAAGACACCATTCTGCCGCTCCATGAAAACGGTCACAGCTTCGATTTCAGCCGGATCTATAGAGGTGCTGACCAGTGTGGCAAGAATTTCCACGCTCTGCGCATTGCGCTCAGACATTTCCACATCGCTGACCGGATATTTGGCCGCCTCCAGTTGTGCCACCAACAACTCGCGCACATCGTCCGCCTCGTCATGGGCGACAATGAGGCGTACCTCATAGGTCTGTTCAAGCGCCCATTCATTGACCGGAATACGGTTGATGAGATTGACCAGCGGCCGCAGAAGCGTGTTTCCCAGCAGAACGAAAGCCGTCAGAAGGGCTGCTTCCGCCACCATGTCGGTTCCCGCGCAAGCGCCCACCGCCGCCGAACACCACAATGTCGCCGCCGTGTTGAGGCCGCGCACATTCATACCCTCTTTCATGATGACGCCCGCGCCGAGAAAACCGATGCCGGACACCACATAGGCAATGACACGGACCGCTTCGACATTTCCGGCAATACGGCTGGCCAAATCGACGAAGGCTGCGGCACCGATAGCCACAAGCGCGTTGGTGCGAAGCCCCGCGGTTCGCTGGCGATATTGGCGTTCAGCCCCGATCAGGGTTCCGAAAATGAAGGCCGCCGTCAGGCTGACAACCGTGTCCAGAAAAGGAAGAAGCTCAAAAGTCTTGAAAAACTGCATGGCAAAATTCCTTATTTGCCATTGATATAGAGGAAATATTTAAAGCATGGATGACGTTCAAAAGGGCTGCCCGGACGATAACCGGACAGCCCGTAATGATCAATAAAGAAGACGTGCGCGGATGGTCCCCGGAATTTCGCGGATCGCGTTCAGGATATCGTCGCTGGCCTCGCCAACACCATCGGCTTCCATCACCAGATAGCCCACTTCGCCATCGGTCTGCAAAAACTGGCTGGCGATGTTGATGCCATGCGACGAAAAAATATTCATCAGGCTGTTGAGGATGCCGGGACGGTTTTCATGCACATGCATGAAGCGTGTGCCGGTCGGGCGCGGCGGCAATTGCACCTACGGGAAATTGACCGCACCCACGGTCGAGCCGACATCGGAATATTCGATCAGCTTGCGGGTGACTTCGGTGCCGATGCGTTCCTGTGCCTCTTCTGTGGAGCCACCGACATGCGGCGTCAGGATGACATTTTCCAGCCCCTGAATGGGCGTGACAAACCTGTCATTATTTGAGGCCGGCTCGACCGGGAAAACGTCGATTGCCGCACCCGCCAGATGACCTTCCTGCAAGACCTTGGCCAGCGCATCGAGATCGACCACCGATCCGCGCGCATTGTTGATGAGGAAGGCACCCTTCTTCATCTTGCGCAGCTTTGCCTCGGTAATGAGCTTTGCCGTCGATTTGTTCGATGGCACATGTAGGCTTACGACATCCGAGATCTTCAGTAACTCATCAAGGCTCGCAGTCGGCTTTACATTGCCATATTGCAGCTTGTCTGAGGTGTCGAAATACCGCACGGTCATACCCATGCTTTCCGCCAGATTACCGACCTGCGAGCCGATATTGCCATAACCCACAATACCGAGCGTCTTGCCACGCACTTCGCGGCTGCCGGTCGCCGATTTGTCCCAGCCGCCCGCATGTGCCGACACCGAACGCGGGATAATGCGACGCATCAGCATGATGATTTCGCCGATGACCAGTTCGGCAACCGAACGCGTATTGGAAAAAGGCGCGTTGAAAACCGGAATGCCGCGCTTGCGCGCCGCCTTCAGGTCCACCTGATTGGTACCCACCGAAAAGCAGCCGACCGCCATCAGGCGGTTTGCGGCTGCAAAGATTTCTTCGGTCAGTTGTGTGCGCGAGCGAATGCCAATGATGTGTGCCGCGGAAATCGCTTCAAGCAGTTCGGCCTTGTCCAGCGCTTTGGGCAGATGCGTGACATTGGTATAGCCGCTGGATTTGAAGTAATCGACAGCAGTCTGGTTAATGCCTTCGAGCAGAAGGACATTGATGCGGTCACGGGCAAAAGAGAGACGTTCAGTCATTGTCAGGTTTTCCGAGCTGAAAACAGCAGAACATCCGTTGACGACATCATGACATGCATCGTCGACAGATTATTTGGGCTTATCCGCTGCTGGCGCACCGGGAAGTGCGCCGGTTCTTGTTGCGCGGCTGCTTTAGCACCGGATAACCGGCAGGTACAGACGTTCGCCGCATCGCCTGCCCTTCCTTGTGTCGTTTTGTCTGATGCTTGTAACGGTTGTCGGTTTCTGTTGCGGAAATGTCGCGCAAATACAATTGCCCGCTTTATTTTCCAGCGGCAAACGCCGCCTTGCCGATCTTTTCGAGTTCATAGGGCGTAGTCTGGTACATTTCATTGATCCAGTTGCCGAACAGGAGATGTGCATGGCTGCGCCATCGGTTTTCCGGCTTTTGCGTGGGATCGTTGTTGGGGAAATAATGGGCAGGAACCGGCGTTTCCGGCTCTGCCTGAATATCGCGAAAATATTCGTCCGCCAGCGATGTCGTGTCATATTCGACATGGTTGAACATATGCAGCGCCCGATGTTTGGGATCTTCAAGCAGGCAAAGACCCGACTCGGCGCTATCGACCAGCACCTTCAGGCCACTATTTTCAGGAATGTCATCCTTGTGCACTTCCGTCCAGCGCGAGACGGGAATCGCGAAATCATCGTTGAAGCCCCGTAGATAAGGTGAAGCTGCGGCCAGATTGCGCTGGCGGTAGACCCCGGAAATCTTTGCCGGAAGCTCGTATTTTTTCATGCCATGGAAATGATAGACCGCCGCCTGTGCCGACCAGCATATATTGAGCGTGCGATGCACATGGGTCTGCGTCCAGTCGAAGACGCGCCGCAACTCGTCCCAATAGGTCACGTCCCCGAAGGCAAAGCGTTCGACCGGCGCGCCCGTAATGACAAAACCGTCAAAACGCTCGTCGCGCACATCTTCCCATGGGCGATAAAAAGACAGCATGTGATCGGCAGGCGTGTGACGCGCCACGTGATTGGTGATGCGCACCAGCGTCAGTTCCAGTTGCAGGGGCGTCGCCCCCAGAAGCCGCGCGATCTGCGTTTCCGTCGTCACCTTGTTGGGCATCAGGTTGAGAAGACCGATCCGCAAGGGGCGAATATCCTGACGCACGGCATCCGCCTCGCGCATGACCATCACGCCCTCGGCTTCGAGAACAGAGGTTGCGGGCAGATCGTCAGGAATTTTAATCGGCATGGTCGCGTCAGTCCTTACTTTTTGAGGATAGACGCAAGTGGCTTTGTCCGCATGATTGCCGGTTTGGCCACATCCTCCTTATACGGAGTACCACCTTGCCCGGAGCGGCAGGTTGGCGTTGGGCGTCTTTCCCCAACTCTTGATGTATGCGCCCCTTCTACTCAACCCCGCGCATAATGGCAATAGCTTTCCACAAGCTTCATGAGCGGAACAAATCTGTCCCCCATACGTTGAGTATCGGAGTTGGTTTTGCCTGGGACTTTGCTTGAAACGAAGCCGACTGAGGGAGGATGAAATGAGCACTATCCTGTTCTGGACTACCCTGATCGTGCTGCCGGTGATGATCGGCACGGCATTAGCGTGGTTTCGCAACCTGCACTACCGGGATGAATGAGCGCGAACGCCGTTTTTTCATCCATGTTCAACAGTTTATGATCGCATAGCTCCTATTCGCAATATGGCTATGGAAACCCGTTACACGCTGTGACATGACTTGCAATGGGGCACTGTAAATGCGCTCAACAGCAGGTATGAATAATGACGGATTCCAAAAGCGTGCATATTGTCGTCGTAGGGGCAGGCTTTGGCGGCCTGCAATTCATTCATGATCTCAAGGGAGCGGATGTGCGCATCACCCTGATCGATCAGCGCAATCATCATCTCTTCCAGCCCCTTCTTTATCAGGTCGCAACGACGATTCTCGCAACATCGGAAATTGCATGGCCTATCCGCCATCTTTTCCGCGACCGCAAGGAGGTGACCACGCTTCTGGGGACGGTGACGGGCGTTGACACAGAAGCCAAGCACGTCACGCTCAAAAATGACGAAGAGATCCCCTTCGACATCCTTGTGCTCGCCACAGGTGCCCGCCATGCCTATTTCGGCCATGATGAATGGGAAAAGGATGCGCCGGGCCTCAAGGCGCTCGAAGACGCAACCACCATCCGCCGTCGCCTGTTGCTGGCATTCGAGCGCGCCGAACGCGAACCCGATGCCGCCAAGAGACAGGCGCTGCTGACTTTTGGTATCGTGGGCGGCGGGCCGACCGGGGTTGAACTCGCGGGCATTATTGCCGAGCTTGCCAAGGAGACGATCTGGCCAGAATTCCGCAACATCGATACAAGACAGACACGCGTGCTGCTGCTTGAGGCAGGCCCGCGCATTCTCACGGCATTCCCGGAAGATCTGTCATCTTATGCGCAAAAGGAGCTTGAAAAGCTTGGCGTGGAAGTCCGTCTCGGCGTGCCGGTCAAGAACATCCAGTCAGATGGGTTGACGGTGGGCGATGAATTCATCCCCTGCCGCACGACCGTCTGGGCGGCGGGTGTCGCCGCTTCACCGGCCGCAACATGGCTTGATGCGGAAAGCGACCGCGCGGGCCGCGTCAAGGTCAATCCCGATCTCACCTTGCCCGGTCGCGAGGATATTTTCGTCATCGGCGACACCGCCTATGTCGAAGGACCGGAAGGCAAACCCGTTCCCGGCATCGCACCGGCGGCAAAGCAGCAGGGCGCCTATATCGCGAAACTCTTGCGCAACCGCCTCAGCGGCCAACCGGCACCCGCACCTTTCCACTACAAGCATCAGGGCAATCTTGCCACCATAGGCCGGGGCGCAGCCGTGGCCGATATGGGACGCATCAAGCTCAAGGGCAAGATCGCATGGTGGTTCTGGGGCATTGCCCATATCTTCTTCCTGATCGGCACCCGCAGCCGCGCAGCGGTTGCATGGAGCTGGCTGTGGACCTTCCTTTCAGGTCAGCACAGCGCACGCCTCATCACACAGGGAAATTTTTCCGAGGATAGCAAATAGATTTCATATGCTTATGAAATTTATTTAAAACTTTGAACAAAGAAAGCGTCGCACCTCAATGCGGCGTTTTTGCATTCCTGCTCAAAACGTGTCGCATCGTCAAAGCTCATTGCTTACATCGCATTCCACATGATCACCGGCGCGACTGCCAGCCGTGCTGGAATGAACCGTGAATGACAGCAATTGTTCCCTGTATGTATAGCAAAGCTTCTTGACTTCGGCTAAGACGCAAGCTTCTGATAAACAGGATATTTTAGGGATCGTGAGGAGAGACATATGCGTATCGGTTTCAACAGGCTGTGGGGACGGCTGCAAACGAGACGGATTTTTCTCAGCCTTGCAATGATCGCCGGATTTACGCCTGTAGCATTCCCGGTACTTGCCACGGAAACGCGCCGCATCGAAGTCACGCAGGATGCCGATTATTTCGGCTTTGACCTCTCCACCGAAAAGAACCTGACACTCGATCAGTGCAAGAGCACCTGTCTCGGTGATAATGCCTGTCGCGCCTTCACCTATAATCCCAAGGTCAAATGGTGTTTCCTCAAATCCGACTTCAACCGTATGAATGCGGTCACAGGATCGATTGCGGGCAAGGTCGTGATCGGCACGACCCAAACAACCGATATCGGTGCTGCGCCCGCCGTTACTTTCTTTGCCGATAATCTGGTTGAGGAAGCGCGTCGTTTCCGCGCTGAGGTCGCAGCGATTGAGCCAGCTCAGGGCCTTGAAACCCTGAAAAATGAAGCCGCCGCCGCCCTTGCCAATAGCGATCCGCGTTCGGCTATATCCAGATTGACGAATGCCGCCGCCGCATCCCCTGATGACAGTGCGCTCTGGGCGGGACTGGCAAGCGCAACGCTTGCAACAGAGCCGTCCAACAATCGGGAAAAGACCAAATTCAACCGCGACGCAACCTCCGCAGGCTGGACGGCCTATCAGACGTCGCGCAGCAAGAGCGACCGCGCCGTGGCACTCGCCCTTCTCGCGCAAGCATTGCAACGCCGTGAACTCTCGCGTCCGGCGCTGCAAGCCTATGAGGCAAGCCTGGCGCTTGAGAATGCCGCTTCCATTCGCGCAGCCTATGAAGACCTCAAGGCGCGCAAGGGTTTTCGCATCATCGATCATACGGTCGATAACGACACCGCCTCGCCGCGTATTTGTGCGCAATTTTCTGAAGAACTGGTCACAAGTGGCGTCGATT
>JAATGD010000040.1 GCA_015654965.1 Hyphomicrobiales bacterium | reverse complement strand
ATGATCCATTGCGACATGCCATTGAGGCGGAGCACCAGACCGATGCTGACGGCAACCGCACCGACCGAAACGGCTTCACTGATCCACAGGCTGATGCCGAGCGCTCCGACTGCAAAGAGCAATATGCAGTTGGAAAAATAGAGCGTGAAATGAAACTGGGTAACCAGCCGCATCTGGCGATGCACGGTATCGAGAAAGCCATCGAGACTTTCGCGCACATAGCTCTCTTCACGGCTGGAATGCGAAAAGAGTTTGACGGTTGCGATATTGGTGTAGCTGTCGACAATACGGCCCGTCATGGTCGAACGCGCATCCGCCTGATCGCTGGAAACCAGCCGCAAACGCGGAATGAACACGCGCAGCAGAATGATATAGATCACCAGCCAGACGGCAAACGGGATCATCAGGCGCAGATCGGCGGAGGCTGCAATGAAGAGCGTTCCGGCAAAATAAACGATGACGTAATTGAGGACATCAAGAACCTTCATCACCGTTTCGCGCACGGCAAGTGCGGTCTGCATCAGCTTGGTCGAAATACGGCCTGCAAACTCGTCCTGAAAAAACGCCATCGACTGGCGGATGAGATAACGGTGCATCAGCCAGCGCACACGCATCGGATAATTGCCGAGCAGCGTCTGGTGGATGATAAGCGAATGGGTCAGCACAATCCCCGGCAAACCGACCAGAACCACACCGGCGATCAGCGCCAGCCGCCAGCCTTCATTGCTCAGAAACGTCTCGCGTGACTGGCTGGAAAGCCAGTCCACGATATTGCCCATGAAGGCAAAGAGCGAGACTTCGACAATGGCGATCAGCGTCGTGAAGATCGCCATGCCAATGATCCACGGCCATGCGCCACGGGTGTAGTAAAGGCAAAACGCCACCAGCCCGCGTGGTGGTTCACGTGGAGGCTCTTCCGGATAGGGTGCTAAACGTTCTTCAAACCATCTAAACATGGCGTTCCTTTTAGGCAGGCTATCGCCACTTGTGAAGATGCAAGGGGAACATAACAGGAATATTTTTGTGATCAAAACAGGCGATCATCTTGCCGAATGCAATTAAAATCCCGCTATGGTCTGACGTTGTAATCAGCTGTCTCTTGCGGTTAGCGCCATTTCACGTTAGCCCCATCCTATGAATGTGCGCGTTGCCCTTTACCAGCCCGATATACCCGGAAATACCGGAACAATCTTACGCATGGCCGCCTGTCTCGGCTTTACGCTCGATCTGATCGAGCCTGCGGGCTTTGATATTTCCGATCGCGCGCTCAAACGCGCAGGCATGGATTACGTGCAACAGGCCGCACTCATGCGCCATTCAAGCTGGGCCGATTTCCAGAACTGGCGTCAGAAAAACCAGCGTCGTATCGTGCTGCTTTCGACAAAAGCAGCCATCCCCTATACCGATTATCGATTTCAGGACAATGATATCCTGCTGTTCGGGCGGGAAAGCGCGGGCGTGCCTGATGATGTCCACGCGATCGCCGATGCGCGCCTCCTGATCCCCTTAGTACCCCCTGCCCGCTCGCTCAATCTGGCCGTATCAGTCGCCATGACCATGGGCGAAGCCCTCCGCCAGACAGGCGGTTTCAATCAGCTGTCGGCAGGCGACGCATCGTAAATTCGATCACATCGTCGGGACGCTCGCACCAGCTTTCGATTTCGGTCCAATAAGCGGATTTGGGATAAGTCTCGAACCATTCACGTGCTTTTGCACGTGCGATCTGTCGCGGCAGAATAAAGGTTTCGCGGATGAAACCATCACGCGGCATCCGGCTTTTTTTCGCACGGCCTTTCTCAAGCTGCTTGCGCAGACCTTCAAGCGGCGGACGGGGCGATGCTGCTGCCATGCGATGCCTCCGGGGTGTTTTCCGATCCCTGAGATTAAAGGATAAGAAAATCAGCGTCTCAAGACGAGTCTTTTCTTGGAACGGAAAATTTGCAATCTGGGGGAACCAACGCTTGTGACTATGCGCGACGGCATATCTTTGCTAAGCAACAGCAAGAGTTTACTTCACCCAACCTTGGCTGCAAGTCCTGTCTGGGCTGTAAATCTTATCTCGCCCATCGGGTCAATGTGCCGAGAGGAAACACGAATGCAACGAGACAAAATTCCCGCGATCATCCCGCACGATATTGAGGAAAAAAAACAGGCCGCACAAAGCTGGTTTGAAGAATTGCGCGACCGCATCTGCGCAAGCTTCGAGCAACTCGAAGACGAGCTTGAAGGCCCTCTGCATGATCGCGAACCGGGTCGTTTCGTGCGCACGCCATGGCAGAAGGACGATGGTGAAGGCGGCGGTGGCGTCATGTCCATCCTCAATGGCCGCGTGTTAGAAAAAGTCGGCGTTCATGTCTCAACCGTCCATGGTGAATTCTCGCCCGAGTTTCGCGCACAGATACCCGGTGCCTCGGAAGACCCGCGTTACTGGGCCAGCGGCATTTCACTGATTGCACACCCGCAAAACCCCAATGTACCAGCCGTTCACATGAACACGCGTATGGTCGTGACCACACGGCAATGGTTCGGCGGCGGCGCGGATCTGACGCCGGTTCTGGATAATCGCCGCACGCAGGAAGATCCGGATACGCTCGCCTTTCACAAGGCTTTCCGCTTCATCTGCGACAAGCACAATAATATTGCCGATTATCAGCGCCTCAAGGACTGGTGCGACGAGTATTTTTATCTGCCGCATCGCAATGAACCACGTGGCATAGGCGGCATTTTCTACGACTGGCTGCACTCGCCGGATGGAAAAGGCGGATGGGATGCCGATTTTGCCTTCACACGCGATATCGGACGCGGTTTTTCCGTCGTCTATCCGCATCTGGTACGGCAGAATTTTAACAAGGACTGGACTGATGCCGACCGCCACGAACAGCTTGTGCGCCGTGGCCGTTACGTAGAGTTCAACCTGCTTTATGATCGCGGTACGATTTTCGGTTTAAAGACCGGCGGCAATGTCGATTCAATCCTGTCTTCCATGCCACCCGTGGTGAAGTGGCCATAAGAAAAAGGCGGGGAGTTCCCCGCCTTTTTCATGCTTTGGGCTGATTGCGAAGCTTTTCAGCCTCCGCATAAAACTTCTTTTCCCACTCGTTGTGGTTATCCAGCCCTTCCTTTATGAAGGGGGTGAAAATCGCCAGATTCATCAAGCACCAGTTGACCAGACGCGCCGGGAATTTGAGCGGCTTTACGAAATCCACAAACAGAACCACGCGTGTCTTGTCGGTATGGTTCCATGCCTCATGCTCATAGGCATCGTCGAAAATCAGCACCTTGCCTTCCTGCCAGTGGCAGACTTCCTTATCGACGCGAATGGCAAGCTGGTCATTGGGTTCCGGCACGATCAGCCCCAGATGCAGGCGAAGTACGCCATTATAGGGACCGCGATGCGGTGGCAAATGTTTTCCCGGCTCGAAAATCGAGAACATGGCCGTGGTCAGCCCCGGTATCTTGTTGACGATGCGCCATGTTTCCGGGCAGGTCTTGATATTCTGTTCCGACTTCACGCCAAAACCGAGCAGGAAGAAGGTCTTCCAGCGATTGTCGGTTGAGATCGTCTTCACATCGGTCGAAATATCCTGAAAAGAAGGAAGTTCACTCTGACGCAGAAGAATAGTGTCGAGTTCCTTGCGGATCGCCGGCCATTCCTTTTCGACCTCGGACGCCCATGGAAAGGTCGCGTTGTCATAAACGGGTGGATTGCCAAGCTTGGCATATTTCAGATTCAGACTTTCCGCCCACGAGACAATGCTCATGAAAAAACGTGTGATCTTGCTCGGCCGGTTCATAGCGGCAAGACCATCGGTGCCGAACTTCTGTTGCGGGTCAGAGACGGCTGTGTCTTTTATCGATGTATCGGAATTGGACATCTTTCATGCTCTTTCAAATCGGTGCTGAAAATTCTTCAGCTATCAACAGATGAAAATACGGTTGATATTTTCACACAAGCCTTCATCTCTTCATTTTATCTTGATCAAGTTTTCGCAGAAGTGCTGCACGGTCAAGGCTAAAACCGGAGTCGATCCAGAAAGTTTCAAGACGACGCAGTTCTTCGCCAAGCCTGGGTCCTTTTTCCACACCCAGACCAAGCAGGTCACTGCCTGTCACAGGGAAGACCGGCGCATCGTAGTTTTCCGCCGTTTCAAGCAATCGTGCCAAGCCGCCCGCACGAATCATTGCAACATCGCTGCCGGACGCTTCCTGACGCGCAGAGGCATAGGCAAGGCGGATACGGTCGATGATCGCCTGCTTGCTGCCGCGATAGATCGCCTTTTTCAAAGCCTGTTCTGAAAAATCCGGCTTGACCGCATCCGAACGCGCCCATGCCTCAATGCGCGCGCGCTCGGCATTCGACATTTTCAAACGCTTTCCCATGGCTTCCAGCCGCACGGCATCGGGCGGCACGATGCTTTCAAGGCGCAACAGCGCATCCACCTGCCATACAAGATCAGTTTCCGTGCGCACCAGCCCATGGATGGCGTCAATGCCCCATTTCTCGCTTTCCGGCAGGATCAGGCTCAGAACACCCGCCTGCCGCATCCACAAAAGCGCGCGCGATGGGTCGGGGGCCGACAGAAGCTTCTTCAATTCTGCCCATACCCGCTCGGAAGAAAGCTGGGCAATGCCGTCCTTCAACCTTGCGCTGGCACGAAGCCCTTCGCTTTCCGGCCGCCCCGATCCATACCAGGCAAAAAAACGGAAAAACCGCAGAATACGCAGATAATCCTCGCGAATACGCTGCTCGGCGTCACCAATAAAGCGCAAGGTCCGCGTCTCGATATCGGCAAGACCGCCGACATGATCGATGATAGCTCCATCTGCCGTTGCATAAAGTGCATTGATTGTGAAATCGCGCCGCTGCGCATCCGCTTCCCAGTCGGTGCCGAAGGCAACCTTGGCATGCCGCCCATCGGTTTCGACATCATGGCGCAATGTCGTCACTTCAAAAGGATGCCCCTTGACCACCACCGTCACCGTGCCGTGATCGATGCCGGTCGGCACCGTCTTGAAGCCTGCAACTTTCGCAAGCCTCACCGTTTCCTGCGGCAGATGCGTTGTGGCGACATCGATGTCGCTTACAGGCGTTTCGAGCAATGTGTTGCGCACAGCACCACCCACCACGCGCGCCTCGCCACCCTCCCGGTTCAAGGCCGCAAACAGCGCCTGCAAGGATGGCTCCTTGAGCCAGTTCGCACGCCCGGAAATATTGCCGGAAATATTGATGGTCTCGCTCAACCGTAGAGCCTTTCATAAAGTCCGCGAATGATCCCGGCGGTTATCCCCCAGATGAATCGCTCCTGATAGGGCATGGCGTAATAGAAGCGTTCCTTGCCGTTGAACAGCCTGCTTTCGCGCCGATGATTAGCCGGGTTCATCAGAAAAGAAAGCGGTACCTCGAATATATCCGCAACTTCGTCAGGGTTGAGGCGAAGGTCGAGCGGCGTATTGACCACTGCCAGCACGGGCGTAATCGAAAAACCGCTGCCAGTCAGATAGTGCGGCATATGGCCGATAATTTCGGCCCGCTCCGCCGCAAGCCCGATTTCTTCATGGGCCTCGCGCAATGCGGCCTGCTCGGCGGTACCGTCCTCAGCGTCTATCGCGCCGCCCGGAAAGGCGATCTGGCCGGAATGTTTGCGCAATGTGTCCGCACGACGGGTCAGAAGCAAGGTCGCATCCCGTCCCCGATCCACCACTGGCACCAGCACGGCTGCATCCCGCATCTTTGCGCGCACCATAAACTCTGCGACATCGGGATTAAGCAGATGATCACCGGTCACGCCATGATCATCGGGCTGCCAGCGGCGCACACGTTCGGCAAAATCGCTTGCGGAAAAACCGTCAGGCGAAGCACTCATGGCCTGCGAAGCACTTTTGGATTGCATCATTGCAATGCCGCCTCCAGCGCATCGACCGGCATGATCGGGAATATGTGCCCCGCTGAACGCACGGCAAACATTGTCTGGCCATCGCGTTCGACCTCTTCACCCAGTGCCACGAGATCATACATGAGCGCACGCGTAAGAAGCGCTTCCAGACGACCGCGAACCGTCAGATAGGGTTTTAGCCCGCCGCTTGTCTTCTCGATCACAAATCGCAAGGGATGCTCGGCATCAGCTTCGACCACATCGCCAACATTGGTGCGGAATGTGAGTTTTTGCTCTGTACCCTCGCCTGAGGCCTGCATCTCGACCGCAAGAAACGGTGCATCCTCAACCCGGATACCGATCTTTTCCACCGGCGTCACCAGATAGGTTTTGCCATCCTCATCCTTGCGCAAAACTGTTGAAAAAAGCCGCACGAGGGCTTTACGGCCAATCGGCGTGCCCATGTAAAACCATATGCCATCGGCTTTGATTTCCATGTCGAGATCGCCGCAAAATGCAGGATTCCATTTTTCGACAGGCGGGATTTTACGTGTCTCGCCCGATGGATTACCATGCGTCTCCTCCTGCGCGCGCGCAATCAACGCTTCAAGACCGCTTGTTCCTTCTGCGGCGTTAAACGAAGTTTGCGGCTTTGAATGGTCATCGGGGGTGCTTTTTATCATCCGACTCGGTT
>JAATGD010000032.1 GCA_015654965.1 Hyphomicrobiales bacterium | reverse complement strand
GACAATCGACCCGTCCGGGTTCTTGATTTCACTGGTCGCAGTGCGGAATGCGATATCCGCATAGGCCGACTGGTTGTCTTTCGTGAAACGGCGCTCGATCTTCATCTGTCCCATCCAAACGTTCTATATATAGTAGTTATGACGGTGGGTTTCCACCACGATATGCTACTTGCTGCCATAACGGCTATCTGTGTCGTGTCTCAAGTTTCAGCAGCACTTTTGCACAAAGCACTGCTTGTAAAGGGGCCGGTAAAAACCGGGATATTCAATCGTCTTCCTGCTTGTCCTCAGCACACACAAAACAACATAAGAGGACCATAAGTTCCCGTGATGGGTGTCATCGTCAGCCAGCAAATCAGTAAATCGAAAAACACCCTATATGGTAAGGAGTATGGACGTAAATACTAAATGTTGTGTTAATGGCCGTTATTTTGAAGATTTGTCTAATTTAAATTGCCGACAGATGCCGGAAACAAGATATAACAAAACCCACGGCAAAAACCACACTATCGCAGCATAGATTCCCGTTTCCAGCACTCGACTTACCTGAAAGAAAGGCCGGTTATGAATACGCCCGGCCACGCCACTCACGCAACGCTGCCTCCATAAAAAACGACTCGGCAGCAAGCGTCAAGCATTGGTTTCTTGTAACGGGTCGACCGCTAGATATTGTGAGTGGGATGTTGATACCAATGTGGATAACGGGGAGAACAACGGTTTTATGAAAAAGCCGGCTATGCAAAGCGCTACTCGCTTTTATGCAAAATCACTTAGAGCGTGTTTCGATCTGATTTTATCAGATTGTCGCTCTAACTCTTTCTTTTAACGCGCATCTAGTCAGAAAACCGTTTCACACTTTTCGGTATGCGCTCTAAAGACAGGAATAGGCCGCGCAATGGATTTACGTGACCATAAAATTCATTTCCAGAAGCCTATGCGCAATCGGCTATTCGGCGGCAACCGTTATCTGCGAATCGCCAAAATGCCGGATAATCGCCTTCAAATCCGGTTCCTGCACCTTGCTGACCGCCTCATCAGGGACGAACCACTTGCATGAACGCTGGTTTTGCTCCGGCCAGTTTTTTTCCTGAAATGTGAATTGCATGGAAAATACCGTGACAGTAAACCAGTTGAGCCTCTCCACGGGCAAGTCCGACTTGCTATAATTGAAGATGCCGATTGGCTCAGTGCTGATATTTCCACGCACGCCCGCTTCTTCAAAAGCCTCGCACGCGGCAGCTTCTGTCAGCGTGCGCCCGACTTGCGGCCATCCTTTTGGAATGACCCAGCGACCGGTGCCGCGGCTGGTGATCAGGAGGATTTGCAGCGTGCCCATCTTGTTGCGTCGATGGACAAGGGCCCCGACCTGTTGCAAGCCACCAGAAGGCGTCAAAATACGCTTCTCTGTTGCAACGGGTTGTTTCATGGGCCGTTTCACTGTCAATTGTCCTTTTCGATGCACTTTGTAAGCCGTTTCCTGCCGATTGGTGAATGCAGGATAACATGCTGGTACGCAGGATTATCTATCCAACTCCCAATTTTACCGCGTGCAAGCTCGGGAAAAGGGATGATCAAAACCGAAACATCAGAATGAAACGATTCGTCAAAATCACAACTGCTCAAATATGTAATGTGCTTTTCAAATAAAAA
The DNA here is from genome assembly GCA_015654965.1 of Hyphomicrobiales bacterium. Taxonomy (GTDB): domain Bacteria; phylum Pseudomonadota; class Alphaproteobacteria; order Rhizobiales; family Rhizobiaceae; genus Brucella. The sequence goes on along the minus strand of JAATGD010000032.1, from coordinate 4,114 downwards.
AGTATTATATTTCAAATTCTTATGATGCTTCCATCATGATGGATTCCTCCAGTGCAATGGGGAAATCATACCTATGTTGATAGGCGGGCAGAATATAGCTGTATGATTTCGGTTTGTTTCGTTTCAATACCTAACCGCATTCGCGACCAGCGTCCTTCATGCCTTGATATGGGAAAACAGGCAGGCCATCACAAGATGTCGGGCGGCGAAGCGCTTCATCAGGAAGCGCTGCCGGTAATTCTAGAGCGCCGTGCGTCCATTCGGACGCACAAAGGTCGCTCTATCTTATTGAATCTACAGCATCGAGCTTTCCAAAAATCGATTCCGATTTTTGGGCTGATGCTGTAGCAAAACCGCGTTGCGGTCTTGCATGGCAGGGTCAGCGTTTATCGCTGGCAATGGGTTCCTGGTAGGTGAAACCCATATCCCAGGGGAAATAAATCCAGGTATCCTGCGAGACTTCGGTGACAAAGGTGTCCACCAAAGGACGGCCCTTCGGCTTTGCATAGACGGTTGCGAAATGCGCGCGCGGCATCATTTCGCGGACGATTGCCGCGGTTTTGCCTGTGTCGGTCAAATCATCGACCACGATGACGCCTTCTCCCCCGTTCTCCAGCAGGCCTTTGCCAATGCCTTTGAGCACCTGCATTTCGCCTTGGGAGGTATAATCGTGATAAGAGGCAATGCAGACGGTTTCGATCAGACGAATGCCCAGCTCACGGCAGATGATTGCCGCCGGAACCAGACCGCCGCGTGTGATGGCGACGATGGCGCGCCAGTCGCGACCCATACCTGAAATACGCCATGCAAGCGCGCGCGCATCACGGTGGAACTGATCCCAGGAAACAGGAAAGGCTTTATCGGGCAAGGACATGAAATGCTCCATGGAACGGTGCGCAGACTGTTCCCGCGGACCGGCAAATTCAACAATGCGCGCAGATCGATATCAAACACGCGAACTGTGCAAGGTTCTTGTTTTCATCATCTTCATGCGAGGTCGGATGATGACGAAAAATGAAATTCACCCGGCACGCTAAGCGCCGGGTGATGCTGATAACCGCAAAAATAGCGATCTTGCAAGTCTCCTCGTCGTTCTGACTGGCGAAACTTAACGCGAAAAAAGGGTCAGAACGTGCAGTTCGCTCAACATGGAACGGGTGACGCCGCCAAAAATCAGCTCTCGCAGGCGCGAACGGCTGTAAGCGCCCATGACGAGCAAATCCGCCCTTTGGGCGATGATATGATCGCGCAACGTATCTTGCGGGCTGCGTCCATGGGATTGAAGCGGCGTGATGGTCACGTCCACACCATGACGGGAAATGGCCTCCGCCAGTTCGCTGCCTGCCAGCGTCGCATCCGTATCTTCCGCTTCCGGCGGATCAATCCATACGATTTCCGCCTTTCCTGCCTGCTTGATGAGGGGAAGCACGTCAAAAGCGGCACGCGCAGCCTCGCGTTTGCCATTAAAGGCAATGACGATCCGGTCGAGCGACATTTGCGGCAGAACCGGCGCATAGGGCACCAGCAGCACTGGGCAACTGGCATTGAAGACAATCGAATCGGCAGATTCATCATTGGTTGCCGGATCGTCGGGATCGGATTGGCCGGTTACTAGCAATTCAGCGCCCAGACAGGCGGCAAGAACGCTGTCGGCTGCCGTGCCGGTTTCCGAGCGCGTGACGCGGAACTCATATTGCGCGTCCTGACGCTTCATTTCATCTTCAAAAAGCAATTTCAGCCGCGCGGAAAGCTCCTTGTGCTGCTTGTCATGCATTTCAAACATGCCGGGATCGATAAAGCCGTTAGGGTCGGCATAGACGATGGGGGAGGGAATGGAATAAAGACCGATCACATGAAGATCGGGCACTTTGCGCATTAAAAGACCGATTGCAGAGAGAACCCGTTTCTGTTCGGCTTCGCTGCGGGAATAGGCAATCACCGTTTTGTAGGACATATCTGGTCTCCTTCCGGCTGTGTTTCCCTTTTAGCATGGAATGCAACGGGTTGTGCAGAAAAAGGATCCAGAATTATCAATTCTGGCACCGGTCGATACTGAAAAAAAACTTCAGGATTTCAACTGGCGCCAGTTGCTTGCAAGTCTGCGATCATGGCTTCGATGGCCGCTATGGCGACATCGACTTTTTGCGCGTCGCTACCGCGCACCACAAGCTCCGTGCTGAACTTTCCGTCTTCAAATTTCGGGTAGGAGCCGATGATGGTTTCCGGGTGCTGTTTTTGAATCTCGCTCAAAGGCGCGCCGATGACGCCTTCACCAAACGGGCAGCGGACCGCGCGCGACAAAAGCTTGCGGCCAGTCCGCAATGTCGGTAGCACATTGTCGAGCATGGCCTGAAAGACAGACGGCACACCCGCCATCACATAGACATTGCCGATGTGAAAGCCGGGCGCTGTGGACACCGGATTGTCGATATGTTCGGAGCCTTGCGGCATACGTGCCATACGCTTGCGCGAGTCGGTGAATTCGAGTTCGCGTCTTGCATAATTCGCGGCCAGAAGCGCCATGGCCTTCTCATCATAGATGCAAGTCACGCCAAAGGCTTTTGAAACCGCGTCAGCCGTAATATCGTCATGGGTGGGGCCGATGCCACCCGATGTGAAGACATAATCATAGATCGGGCGCAGGGCATTGAGGGCGGCGACGATCGCTTCTTCCTCGTCCGGCACGATCCGCACTTCCTTAAGGTCAATACCGGCCACGGTCAGAACATCGGCGAGATGGCCGATATTCTTGTCCTTCGTGCGTCCTGAAAGAAGTTCGTCGCCAATGGCGAGCATGGCGGCAGTGACGGCTACAGGCGAAGAACTCATGATGCGCGACTCCTTTTTCCGCCACGTTAGCATAGTCGCGGAAAGCGCATAGACATTTTAAAAACAGAAAGCCGGAAAGCTGTCGGCGTCTTATAGAGACAATGTGCTTTCGACCTGACTGGTTTCTTCATGCACCGGGATGCTCTGCTGGCTGCCAAAACGCGAGCAGGCAATGCCTGCGGCAATAGATGCCCGCTGCATGGCGGCTTTCAGCGACAGTCCCCGATCAAGCGTTGACGCCAGCACGCCCACAAAACAATCGCCAGCTGCGGTGGTGTCCTTGACATCGATGGACATCGCCTGCACCCGGATACTTTCGCCATTGACAAAAGCCTCTGCGCCATCGCCGCCAAGGGTGCGCAGGATGCCGGTCTTCAGGCGTTCCGAGAGGGCTTGCGCGGACGCGGCACAATCCAGCCAGCCTGCCAGCGCTTCCGCTTCATCCTCATTGACCACAATCAGATCGCATTGTGACAAGACGTCTTCTGCAAGGGGAAAGGCTGGGGCAAGATTGAGGATCGATATGGCTTTCGTTGCACGTGTGCGCCGAATGAGCTTTTCCACTTGAGCCGTATCGTTTTCCATCTGCATGAGGACGACATTGGCCTTTTGCAGAAGTTCGTCCTCCACGCTATCGGATGATGCAGCCAGATTGGCGCTGGCCGCAACCGCGATCATGTTGCGACCCGCCGCATCAATATAGATCGATGCGCAGCCTGTCGGCTGGGAAAGCCGTGCGACACGCGTGATATCGCTCACATCTTTCAGGTTGCTCAGGCCGATTTCCGAGAGCGCATCATCGCCAACGGCCCCGACCATGACAACGTCCGTGCCATCGCGGGCTGCGGCAAGCGCCTGATTGGCTCCCTTGCCGCCCGCTTCAGTGCGAAAACCTTTGGCAAGCAAAGTCTGGCCGGGTTGTGGCATGTCGGTAAGCTCGAAAACAAAATCGACATTGATGGAGCCAAAGGTAATGATCACGGCATGTCTCTCCTATGCGACCTGAACGAAATGGCCTTCGCCGACCTCTTCGTAAATGCGTTTTGGCGGCACGTCATCAGCAGCCCTTAACGGGCTTTTGATTTCGTCATTGCTGATCCGTCGTATCTGACGTCGGGCTGGATCGGCAATAGGCACGGCTGCCATCAAACGCTTTGTATATTTATGTTGCGGATTTTCAAAGACGGCCTGACGCGGTCCGATTTCGACAATCTCGCCGAGATACATCATCGCCACCCGGTGGCTGATATCGGAAACTGCAATTTCCTGACTTTATTGAGCGTTT
>JAATGD010000217.1 GCA_015654965.1 Hyphomicrobiales bacterium | reverse complement strand
GGATAGGCGCCAAGCCCCATCAGCGTGGAAGTAATCGGGAAATTGCCCAGCTCCACCAGCTCGCGCAGCAGACGGGACGCCGCGGGACCGGAATTGATGACGCCACCACCCGAATAGATGATCGGCTTTTTGGCGCTCGCCAGCAGACGCACCGCTTCAGCCACCGCCTGCTTGTCGCCATCCATGATCGGGCGGTAGCTGGTGCGCGGGCTGGTTTCGGGCGGCGTATAAATGCCGGTTGCAAACTGGATATCTTTCGGAATATCGACCAGAACCGGACCGGGACGCCCCGTGGAGGCGATATGAAAGGCCTCGTGCAGAATGCGCGCCAGATCGTTGACGTCCTTCACCAGCCAGTTGTGCTTGGTGCAGGGGCGCGTAATGCCGACCGTATCGGCTTCCTGAAAAGCATCAGAGCCAATGAGCGAGGTCGGAACCTGACCGGAAATGCAGACCAGCGGAATGGAATCCATCAGCGCGTCCTGAAGCGGCGTGACGGCATTGGTCGCGCCGGGACCGGACGTCACCAGCATGACACCAACTTTTCCGGTGGAACGCGCATAGCCTTCGGCGGCATGGCCCGCGCCCTGCTCGTGGCGCACCAGAATGTGCTGCACCTTGTCCTGCTGGAACAACTCGTCATAGATCGGCAGCACAGCGCCGCCCGGATAGCCGAAAATGCTTTCAACGCCCTGATCGATCAGAGCCTGTATCACCATTTCGGCACCCGTCATCTCACGTGGATGGCTTTCTTCCTGCGCGGTGGTGGCGTTTTTCTCCGCGTCCTTTTTATCTGCGCTCATTATATTCTTCCCGTCGTCTGCATTTTTAGTGTCTGTTTAAACCGTGTCCGGTTTTTTGATAATAAAAAAGGCCCCCGAGGGAGCCTGTCTTTCGCGCATGGGAGCTTTCGCCGGATGGTTACACCATCCTGCCCATGCGCGTTCGTACCACAAGAATGCTAAATCTGTTCATGGAGCGGACAGTAATCGCCCGAAATGGTGTCGTCAACGCATAAATAGGACAGGCGCGATATTTTCTTAAATATGACGTCGCCTTGACGATATTTTATTTCAAGAAATTCACATTTCAAGTTCAGGCTTCCTCGGCACGCCGGATAAAGCGCCAGCTCTCATCAAGCTGGTTGCGAAACCATGTCGATTGCCGCTTGGCATATTGCCGCGTGGCAATCACCGCGCGTTCAATAGCCTCGGCCTCTGTCATTTCACCCGTAAAAAACGCAGATATTTCCCGCACGCCGATGGCCTTCATGGCGGGCAAAGCCGGGTCGAGCCGCAAGGCCAGTAGCGCCCTGACCTCATCAAGCGCACCCTCGTTCCACATCATGCCAAAACGCTGCGCGATCCGCGCTGACAACCAGTCACGCTCGGGCAAAAGCACGATCTTGCGGGCGGAACGCCCATCGATAAGCGCACTCCCATGGGCCTCATGCCATTCCAGCAGCGATTTTCCGGTCGCCTCAACCACCTCCAGCGCCCGCACGATGCGCTGGCTGTCAGTCGGGCGAAGTGTTGCCGCAATGGCCGCATCGCGTTCGGATAAAATCCGATGCAAGGCTTCCGGGCCTTCCTCGTTCATCCGCGCCCGCCACAAATCGCGCACCTCCTGCGGCACCTCCGGCATTGCCGACAGACCGCCCAGCAGCGCCCGGAAATAAAGCCCGGTGCCACCGACAAAAATCGGTATGCGCGCTTCAAGATCAGAACGCGCAAGAAGCTCTGCCACATCCGCAAACCATTTGCCGGTGGAATAGCTTAGCGATGTTGAAACATGGCCATAGAGATAATGCTCAGCAGCAGCCAAATCGGTTGCGCCAGGACGTGCCGTCAACCGGTCGAGCACGTCATAAACCTGCATGGAATCTGTATTGACGATGAAGCCGCCCGTCTCTTGCGCCAAACGAACTGCAAGAGCCGACTTGCCGCTGGCCGTCGGTCCAGCTATCAGGATTGCGTTGTTGATCGCGTCCCTTGTCATCGCAGGAAATAGTCCCTCATGTCCGCATCCCCTTCACTCGTTGCAACCCTGATCGCCAATCCGGCCAAAGCCAACCTTGTCCCGGCACTCGGGATTAAAGCGTCAGCGGCCACCAATGCAACAGGTCTTTACTGGCTTGCAGACGGTATTGCCTGCGACATCCCCCTGCCCCAGGGCATGAGCGCGGATGAAGCAAAGGCCTCGCTCAGCCATGTGCTCGATGGTGAACCCGTCGATATCGTTGTGCAGGAACAAGATAGCCGCCGCAAGAAAATCCTGATTGCCGACATGGATTCGACCATGATCGAGCAGGAATGTATCGATGAACTGGCAGAAGAAGCAGGTCTGCGCGACCATGTGGCTGCAATCACGGCGCGTGCGATGAATGGTGAAATTGCCTTTGAACCCGCCTTGCGTGAGCGTGTCGCCCTGCTCAAGGGGCTTCCGCTTGGCGTCATCGACAGGGTTATTTCAACGCGCATCACCCTCATGCCTGGCGGGCCGGAACTGGTGCGTACCATGCGCAAGCACGGTGCCTATACAGCGCTTGTTTCGGGCGGCTTTACGTCTTTTACCCAACGTATTGCCAAAATGATCGGTTTTCACGAGGACCGCGCCAACCGCCTGCTTGACGATGGCACCAACCTCAGCGGCATGGTTGCCGACCCCATTCTGGGCCGTGAGGCGAAAGTCGAAAAACTGGAAGCCATTGCCGAGCGTCTTGGCCTCACGCCACGAGACGCGATTGCTGTGGGTGACGGGGCCAACGATCTCGGTATGCTGCAGCTTGCTGGCACGGGCGTTGCGCTCCACGCCAAGCCAGCCGTTGCCGCACAGGCAAAAATGCGGATCGATCATGGTGATCTGACCGCGCTTCTCTATATTCAGGGCTATCGCAAAGCCGATTTCGTCGAATAAAAGCGCATCAAAACTGAAACGTATCTGGCCAACGACACAGCGCCGTTATTTTTTGTTTTGCTGCTCTTCAAACTGCTCCACATATCCCTGCAGATAGGTATGAAATTCTGGCGGACCACGTTTCGGGTCCGGCAGAATGATACGCTGCTCGCGCGCTTCGGCCGGTCGGACGCCAAACCGTTCCTTGAATATTTTTGAGAAATTAACGCTTTGAGGAAGACCGCAACGATAAATGATCTCCTTGTTTGAAAGCCGGTTGACCTTCTGGTTGCTCAAGAGCCGATAGGCAAGATCGAGCCGCTTTTCACGTATCAGAGTAGCGATGCCCCCATCGGCCTCGAATGCCCGATACAGGTGTGATCGCGAAACACGGAAATGCGCTACGATATCTTGTGGACCCAGACGCGGGTTCTCAAGATTTCGATGGATATAGTCGATGATACGTTGCCGCATCGGCATGTTCACCGGCACAACATTATAGTTATCGCTTCCCCCGTTGATCGCGCTGGCCAGAAGAAGCAGAAAGGCCTCTTGCGCAGCCGGGATTTCATCTTCCGACAGATCAGCAAGAACCTTGTTCAAGCCGATAAAATACTCGGCCAGAAGGCGGGTCGCCGGCGCTGCCGCATCCAGCACGACGCCATGCAGATTCCGGCCCGGGAGCAGCCTTTGCAGATCAGAGCGTGCGACAACGACTATCATCCGCGCACCTTCGGTTTCCTGACCACTCAACGTCTGGGTCATATCCACAATAAGGATATCCCCTGCTTTGACGCGCACATCCCTGCCGTTGAAATCGGCTTCCTCACTGCCCGCAATGAAAAGGCTGACCAGATATAATTCCATGGCCGAACTCACGACCCGTCTCCGGGAGCGCCAGAATTTCTGACTATTATATGTCGTAGCGCCCTCAGTCATTGAACCGAAGGGGCACGAGCTGACACTCCCGCGAAAACCCTGTTCGCCGTTTATATCCCATGGAGCGATCTCATATACAAAACTGGATACCGCACGGTAGTTTTCGTCCCTGATCTTGGGGTCGACCATATCCGAAGACCAGAACAGCTTCTTTGTTTCAGACGGCATATACATGCCTCCCATCAAGAATCTAGAGTTCTCACGCAACATCGCATTCAAAAAAATTCAACCCATGCATAAAATCACAGGCATTGGCACAAGAACCCAATCAAATATAAAATAGGGATCTAAATTATTATGCGCTGTTCAATCAAGGGGTAAAAATCAATATATGAACCGATTGTGCCCATTAGAGCGCAATCAGGCCTTATGCCGCTTAGATAACCTGCCCCGCGCACCAGCCCGATGACCATGCCCACTGGAAATTATAGCCGCCAAGCCAGCCGGTGACGTCAACCACTTCGCCAATGAAATAAAGTCCCTACACGGATTTTGCTTCCATGGTGCGGGAATCAAGATCGCGTGTATCCACGCCGCCCAATGTCACTTCCGCCGTTCGGTAGCCTTCGGAACCCGCAGGCTTGATACGCCAGTTGCGCACCGCAGCCTCGATACGGTGGAAAAGCCTGTCCGACATATCCGCAAGATGACTGTCATTACCGTTTTCCTCGGCAAGAACCTGCGCCAGTTTCCTTGGCAGATGATAGGACAGCACCGTCTGCAAAGCCTGCTTGCCATTGGTTGCACGTTGCGTTCGTAACGCGTCGAACAGGTCGGTTCCGGGCAGCATATCGATACGGATTTCATCGCCCTCTCTCCAGTAAGACGATATCTGGAGAATGGAGGGACCGCTGATGCCGCGATGGGTGAAAAGCATGGCTTCTGCAAAGCTTGCCTTCCCGCACGTCACCACGGCATCGACCGCATTGCCTGCGAGCGGTTTCAGGCGTTCCAGTGTTGCGGGGTCAAAGGTGAGCGGCACCAGCGCGGGGCGTGTTTCCACAAGCCGCAAGCCGAATTGCGTCGCGATCTCATAGCCGAGGCCGGTTGCCCCCATTTTGGGAATGGATTTGCCGCCGCAAGCAATCACCAGCGAGCGGCACCGCACAGCGCCTTCCGAAAGTTTTACGTTAAAACCATCCGGTGCCCTGTCGATTTTTTCAACAAAACAGGACAGTTTCAGCCTTGCACTATAGTGCTGCATTTCACCAAGCAGCATATCGATGATCTGTGTTGCGGAACCATCACAGAAGAGCTGGCCCAGCGTCTTTTCATGATAGGCGATGCGATGGCGCTCGATGAGCGCGATGAAATCGCGCTGCGTATAGCGTTTGAGCGCCGAAATACAGAAATGCGGATTTTGCGACAGATAGTTTTTCGGACTGGCGTGCAAATTGGTGAAATTGCAGCGCCCGCCGCCCGAAATCCTGATCTTTTCGCCCGCCCGTTTCGCGTGATCGATGACCAGCACGGAACGTCCGCGCTTTGATGCTTCAATCGCGCACATCATACCGGCGGCACCAGCGCCGATCACCAAAACATCGACTGTTTCCAATATCAGTCGATCCGTATGGTAACAAAGCGCAATTCACCGGAACGCGAGGCGAGCATCAACAGCGCGTTCTTGTTGCCTTCACGACGCAGCGCATCGATGCGCTTTTTCACATCCGCCGGGGTTTTGACCGTCACCTGTCCGACATCGACAATGACATCACCCGTTTCAATCCGCTTGTCGCCAGCAGCCGAACCGGATGAAACACTGACAATGGCAACGCCCTCGACATCCTCGGCAATGCCAAATTCACCGCGGATTTCGTCATCAAGATCCGCAAGTTTCATGCCAAGGATCGATATTGCGGCATCGCTTTTCGGACTGTCTTTCTTTTGCGTCTCGTCCTGTTTCTGGCCGGGTTGAGCTTGCGGTGTCTCAGGCTGCACCGTCTCGGGCAGTTCGCGTGGCTCTTCCTCGTCCTCGACCTCCGGCGGCGGAGCCTGATCTTCGGTCGCAGCTTGCGTGCTCTTGTCGTCTTCGACAAGCTGCCCAAGCTTCACCTTGACCGTCTGTTCCTTGCCATCGCGACTGATGAGCAAGCTGACTTCCTTGCCAACAGGACTTTCAGCGACCAGTCGCGGCAAGTCGCGTGCCGCTTCCACTTGCCTGCCTTCATAGCGCAGCACGACATCGCCCGGCTT
>JAATGD010000112.1 GCA_015654965.1 Hyphomicrobiales bacterium | reverse complement strand
GAAGGGCAGGGGCCATATCCGCCAGATACCGGCATTCGGAATAGAGCCGCTCTTTTTCACTTCGCGCAGATATACTCTCGAAGGAGAATGACATGACACAGCAATTCAAGAAGGCGGCAATCGAAACCGCACGTCCGGTTGCGCCCCGACCTATTGCGCCCTTGCCTTTTGCAATGACGACGCCTGTGCATGTGGCGCGCGTCGGCCTCAAGGCACGCGATGCGGAAACATTGGCCGAATATTATCGCAATGTGGTGGGCCTGCATGAAATGGGCCGTCAGGGCGCAACGATCCTTTTGGGCGCAGGCGACCGTGAGTTGCTGGCAATCGAACAATGCTCGCATGCAAAGCCGGATGATCTGCGCAGTGCCGGGCTTTATCATACGGCCTTCCTGCTGCCCACAAGGGGCGATCTGGCGCGCTGGTCGCGCTATGCCATCGACAGGCAATTGCCGGTCAGCGGCGCTTCCGACCATAAGGTCAGCGAGGCGATCTATATGACCGACCCTGAAGGCAACGGTATTGAAATCTATTCCGACCGGCCGCCACAGGAATGGCAATGGAATGGTGATCGTGTGGCCATGAGCACGGACCCGCTCGATACGGCTGACCTGCTGAACGTCATTGAGACGGAAGGTGGTGAATGGGAAGGCGCGCCGCAAAACACGGTCATCGGCCACGTGCATCTACGCGTTGGCAATGCGCAGGAAGCTGAACGTTTCTGGCATGAGCAACTGGGTTTTGAAACCGTGCAGACCTATGGCGACAAGGCCGTCTTCCTGTCAACAGGCCGCTACCATCACCATATTGGTGCCAATGCATGGCAAAGCGCAAAAGCAGGCAAACGTGACCCCGACCTGACCGGCCTTTTATGGATTGAACTGGAAGACACGCGAGGCGGCGACGGGCGTGAATTTATCGACCCGTGGGGCAATGTGATCCGAACGGTCAAGGCATCCGCATAATTTAAAAGCCCCATCTTTTCAAAAAGGTGGGGCTTTTTATTGATTCTATTTCAATAGGGCGCTGAAAAGATTTTGGTTATGCGTGTCGAAAATCGTGGCTTTCGAGAACCGGAGGATAGCCGTACTTTGGGTATGTGAGCACCGGAAGCGGAGAAACACGCGATTTGCAGACCCGCCAGAGCCGAAATCTCTCAACTTCTGAAATCTCTCAACCAAAAACGCGCTTGAAAATCATCCCCACATGCTTGGTGTGATAGCCGAGATCGAATTTCTCGCGCAGTTGCTCTTCGGAAAGCGCCTTGCGCACGTCTTCATCGGCAAGCAGTTCTTCCAGAAAATCCTTGCCCTGTTCCCAGACCTTCATGGCGTTGCGCTGCACGAGGCGATAGGCATCCTCACGCGACACGCCAGCTTGCGTGAGTGCCAGCAGCACACGCTGCGAATGCACCAGACCACGGAACTTGTTCATGTTTTTGAGCATGTTTTCGGGATAGATCACCAGCTTTTCGATCACTCCGGCCAGACGGTTGAGTGCAAAATCAAGCGTGACGGTGGTGTCGGGACCAATGGCGCGCTCGACGCTTGAATGCGAAATATCGCGTTCATGCCACAGCGCCACATTTTCCAGCGCCGGTGTCACCGACATGCGCACCAGACGCGCAAGGCCGGTCAGGTTTTCGGTCAGCACGGGATTGCGCTTGTGCGGCATGGCGGACGAGCCTTTCTGGCCGGGCGAGAAGAATTCTTCCGCTTCCAGAACTTCCGTGCGCTGCATGTGGCGGATCTCGATGGCGATATTTTCAATCGAGGAGGCGATGACGCCGAGCGTTGCGAAGAACATGGCGTGACGGTCGCGCGGGATCACCTGTGTGGAGACGGGTTCGGCTTCAAGGCCGAGCTTGTCGCAGACATATTCCTCGACGCGCGGGTCGATATTGGCAAACGTGCCGACAGCGCCCGAGATTGCGCCGGTGGCGATTTCAGCGCGTGCCGCGATGAGACGGGCGCGACCGCGCGCCATTTCGGCATAAAAGCGCGCAAAAGTGATGCCCATGGTGGTGGGTTCGGCGTGAATGCCGTGGCTGCGGCCGATGCGCACCGTGTCCTTATGCTCGAAAGCGCGTTTTTTCAACGCTTCCAGCACGCGGGCGAGGCCTGCAAGCAGCAGGTCGGTCGCGCGCACCAGCTGCACATTGAGCGTGGTGTCGAGCACGTCCGACGAAGTCATGCCCTGATGCACGAAACGGCTGTCGGGACCGATGAATTCCGCCAGATGCGTGAGAAACGCGATCACGTCATGCTTGGTGACGGCTTCGATCTCGTCGATGCGCGCCACATCGAATTTGGCCTCATTGCCCTTTTCCCAGATGGTTTTCGCGGCTTCCTTCGGGATGACGCCCAGTTGCGCAAGCGCTTCGCAGGCATAGGCTTCGATCTCGAACCAGATGCGGAATTTGGTTTCTGGCGACCAGATGGAGACCATTTCGGGTCGGGAATAGCGCGGGATCATGGGTATTTCCTGTAACGTGGAGTGGCAAAAAAATCAGCGGTTGCGGGCAGCCTCGGCAGCCTGACGAATGGCGACAATATTGGCGCGGTAGCTCTCTATCGAATTGCCTTTGTATACGGCGGAACCCGCCACAAGGATATTGGCGCCCGCCGCGACAACCAGGCCTGCGGTTTGCGGTGTAATACCGCCATCGACTTCGATATCGATTGGGCGCTCGCCCACCATTTCGCGTACACGCGCAATTTTTTCGAGCATGGCGGGGATGAATTTTTGCCCGCCAAAGCCGGGATTGACCGTCATGACGAGGATGAGGTCAAGATCGTCGAGAATATGGGAAATGGCTTCCACAGGGGTTGCGGGATTGAGCGCCAGCCCTGCCTTCTTGCCCAATGCGCGGATCGATTGCAGTGAGCGATGCGTATGCGCGCCTGCTTCCGCATGAACGGTGATCAGGTCGCAACCGGCATCGGCAAAGGGTTCGAGATAGGGATCGCAGGGCGCGATCATCAGATGCGTGTCGAAGAAGGCTTTTGTGCGTGGGCGGATCGCTTTGACCACTTGCGGGCCGAAAGTGATGTTGGGCACGAAATGTCCATCCATGACGTCGATATGAATCCAGTCGGCGCCAGCTTCCAGCACGGCATCGACTTCTTCGCCAAGACGCGCAAAATCGGCGGACAGGATGGACGGGGCAATGGCGATAGGGCGCATGTCTGTTCTCCGTGGCAATTAGAGCGCGTTTCGATCTGATTTTATCAGATCGGCACTCTAATCTCTTTTATTTTAAGCATAATCTTGTCGATCCTCGTTTCACTCCGGTCGGATTATGCTCTAGCCTGCCCCTAGCATACGGGGCGCAAGAATCCTATCCCCAGCGTTTATGGAACCACATCCACTGGCCGGGATATTCGCGCACCCATTGCTCGACCGTGTCGTTGAGCAATTGCGCGGTGGCTTCGATGTCGATCTGGCCCTTGTCGTCCCGTGGCAGGTCCATGCGCTCGTGCAGTTCCAGCCGGTAGCGACCGCCGGGCAGACGAATGCAGCGCGCCGGATAGACATCGCAATCATATTGCCGCGCGAGCTTTGCCAGAAGCGGGTTGGTCTTGACCGGGCGGTTGAAGAAGCTTGACGGCACGCCACGGGCGAATTTCTGGTCGACCAGCATGCCGACATTGCCGCCATCGCCCAGAATACCCGCCAGCGACCAGGCCGCACCGGCGCGTGACGGCACGAGATGGCCCATATTGGTATGGCGGGCTTTCAGAACCTTGTTGGCGATATAGGGATTATTGGGCGGACGAAACAGCGCCGTGATATTGAGCCCGAAAGTCGCGGCACAGATCGGCAAAAGCTCGAAATTGCCGGTATGAGCGGTGAAGAAGATATGCGGCTTTTTTTCATCGCGCAGACGCTCGAAAATCGGAATGCCATCGACTTCGATTAGGCCGGTTTTGTCTGAATGCGGGTCGAAATCGAAAATCGCATCGAGAAAAATATATTCCGCGAAAAGCCGCGCCATCGAGTCCCACATTTCAATGGCGATGGCCTCGATTTCCGCCTCACTCTTCTCGGGATAGGCTTGGCGCAGATTATCCGTCGCAACCTTGTGGCGCGAGGTCCATGGCCCGATGATGCGGGCGATACGCGCCGAAAAGCGGATTGCAGCCTTGGCCGGAAACAGCCGCAGAAGCGCAAGCGCGACAAAAACCGCTTGCGCCCACAGCCAGTAATTGAACTGCTTGAGCTTGCGTGTCCATTTGAACAGAAGAAGTTTCAGCTTGAACATCATGGTATTGGCGGGGTCAGTCGATCTGCAGGATGATCTTGCCGAACACGTCGCGGCCTTCCATGCGTTTAAGCGCGGTGTCGATTTCATCGAAGCCGACGACCGTATCGATCACCGGATGCACGATACCACGCGCCATCTTCTGCATGGCGTCGGCCATGTTTTCCATGCGGCAGCCAAACGAGCCGAGAATTTTCAACTGCTGCTGGAAAAGCTGCATCAGGTTCATCTGGGTGGAGACGCCGGAGGTGGAGCCGCAGGTGACGAGGCGCGCGCCGCGCTTCATGCACAGCATGGAGCCTGCCCATGTGTCGGCACCGACATGCTCGAACACCACATCGACGCCCTTCTTTTTTGTGAGCTTGCGCACCACGCCTTCAAACCGGTCCTCGCGGTAATTGATGACGTGATCGGCACCCAGCGCTTTCGCTTTTTCGATCTTGTCGTCGGAGCCGACGGTGGTGATAACCGTGCAGCCCATCTTCTTGGCAAGCTGGATGGCAGCCGAACCGATGCCCGAACCGCCAGCCTGCACCAGAACCGTTTCACCGGGCTCCAGCTTTGCATTGTCAAACAGCATGTGCTCGACAGTGCCGAAAGTGACAGGAGCAACGGCAGCACCGATCGCATCGACGCCGGGAGGCGCAGGGACGAGAAGGCGGGCTGGCAGGTTTACCGCCTCGCAGGCGAAGCCGTCGAGATGGAAGCCATGCACGCCGCCGACATGTTCGCACAGATTGTCGCGGCCTTCGCGGCAGGCGCGGCAAAGCCCGCAGGTGCGCGCGCCATAGATCGAGACGAGCTGTCCCGGCAACAGGTTTGACACGCCGGGGCCGACCGCATCGACCACGCCGGATGCTTCCGCGCCGATCACCAGCGGCATCTTGCGCTTGGCGAATGCCATGCCGCGCCAGCCCCAGACGTCGATATGATTGAGCGCCACGGCCTTGATCCTGACCGTGACTTCGCCAAGGCCGGGAGGCGGCGGGGCGTCGATATCGGTGATTTCAAGGCGGCGATCGTCAAGCAATTGCAGGGCGCGCATGGGTGTTCCTTATCGTAGCATGATCCCGGAGAGCGATGGCTTTCCGGGATCATCAGGAAATTCGTGTTGGCGCACCGATTAATCCGGTTTGGCCGTCAATACAAGGTCATGAACCGATCTTGTACGTTGCGCCGGGTATAACGTGCCGGTGGTACTTTTCGCAAGATACTAAGCCACTTGCCGGGGCGCGCCTGTGAAAAGCCGCTCGAACCAGCCTGTGACGTCTTCACTCTGAGGCGCGAGCAATATGCCGCAATCGCCTGCAAATTCTTGCCAGCCATCGACATAGGTTTCGCGCACGACCGTCAGCACGGGGATTTGGCGCGCATAGGCGGTTTCGATGAGGGCGCGAAAACCATGGCCTTCGGTTTCCCCCTTGCCGAAACGGTTGAGGATCAGCAGATCCGCACCTTCATCGAGTTCGGCGAGAAGAGCGCCCGCGACATCGGCAAGTGCGCCGGGATCAAGCCGGCATCCTTGCGAGCCTGACCCCAGAGGCTGGGAGATAATGCGAACCGCGCCGCTGGTGATATGCTCGATTTCAATGTCGCGGCAGAATTCGTCCGTTTCATGATCGCGATGTTGCAGAAAACCCGCCACCCGCAATCCTGCCCCTCTGGCGCGTGCGGCGACGTCAGCCATCAGCATGTCCACCGGCTGGTCCTTCACGGCCCGGATCGCGGCCAGGATCGGCGTGGCGCTCATCCATTGTCTCCGTCATTTGCAAGCAGATCGATGCCGGTAATATTCGCGTCAGCCGCCAGAATGGCAATATATTGCGATACGGCCTTGGACCATGTGGAGGCTTCGAGCCAGCCCGCAATGCGCTCTGACACATAATCGAAGGGAAGTACCTCGCCCTCGACGCGACGATCAAGGCGCACGATGTGAAAGCCGAAACGGCTTTCGATGGGGTTTTCAGTGATTTCGCCGGGTGTGAGCCGTTCTACCGCTCGCTCGAATTCAGGCACCGTGCTGCCGCGTGTCAACTGCCAGAGATTGCCGCCCTGCGCACCCGACGGGCAGGCCGAATATTCCTGCGCGATTAAGGCAAAGCTTGCCGGGTCGGCAATCAACGAAGCAGCCAGTTTCGTCGCCGTCTTGCGTGCCTTTTCGCGGGCCTGTTCATCCGTGGGGTCGGCGGCAATCAGGATGTGGCTTGCTTCAAGGATCGCTTCGCTCGTGAAACGATGGCGATTGTTCTCATAAAAGCGCTGCACTTCCTCCGGGCTTGCCGTTGGCACCGCGACTTCCTTTTCGATCACCAGACGCACAAGCGCATCCTCATCGATTTCAAGCCGACCTTCCGCATCGGTTTCGCGTTCGGGGGCGATGCCAAGCTCTTGCGCGCGTTGCAGCAGCAGTTCACGCACCGCCAAGGCGCGCGCGGCTGACAGCAGGGCAGCGCCCGGATTTTCGGACGGATGGTTTTGCGCTTCGGTCAGTATATCCGTCTCGGCAATAGCGACGCCATTGACCGACACCGCATCGAAAACTGGACGCGGTTTTGGCGGAATGCGCGTATCCGGCTCCTGATAAGTCGAATAGCTACCATGGTGATCGTGCTGATGATGCCCGCCTGATTGCGTGTTCGAGGGCTGTTTTTTGTCGAAAAGCGTCACCATCAGTTGCGCTCCATTTGTGTCCGCGCATGCGCGGGAACGGGGCTATGGTTGCGCTTTCGCACCACCTGATAGCCGGGACGCCAGATATAGCGCACGGGCGCGCTCAACATATGCACAAGGCGGGTGAAGGGGAACAGCAGGAAGATCGTCAGCCCCAGAAAGATGTGCAGCTTGAAGACGATCGACACATCCGTGATGTAGCTCGCGGCGGCCGTGTTGAAGGTGAAGATGCCTTGCGCCCAGTTCATGAACTTGACCATCTCATGCCCGTCGAGATGCTGCATGGAGAAGGGGATGGTCGAAAGCCCCAGAAAGAGCTGTAGCCATAAAAGGATGATGATCAGCGTGTCCGACGTGCTGGAATTTGCGCGCACGCGGTGGTCGAACAGGCGGCGATGCACGAGAAGCGTTGCGCCGATGATCGCCATGATGCCCGCCACACCGCCTGCGCTCATGGCCAATATCTGCTTGGCTTCATGGCTGACGCCGAGCGTGTCGAAAATCTGGATGGGGGTGAGCAGGCCCACGAAATGACCGGCAAAGATCATCAACACGCCCAAATGAAACAGCACGGAACCCCACATAAGCTGTTTGCGGCGCAAAAGCTGGCTTGAGCCGGAGCGCCAGCTATAGGGTTCGTGGTCGTAACGGACAATCGAGCCAAGCGCGAGAACGCTCAGCGCGATATAGGGGTAGATGCCGAACAAAAACGTATGGATATAGGCCATTGTCCGTCTCCTAGATTTGGGTCGGGGTGGAGGGGGCGGCGGGTTTGCGGTGGGCGGCGCGCATCTGCATGCGCAGCCGGTCCGGTCCGCAAGCATTCTCACCCGCATTGCCGCCAAAGGTTATGGCTTCCTCTTCCCAGATACGGTCGAGGGCGGCGAGATCATCGGGATCGTCTTCTTCCTGCGCGAGCAATTCGACCACCAGTCTTTTGTCGGCTTTCGCATTGGTGACATGCAAGAGCGCTGCAAAAGCATTGGCATAGGTCGAATGCCGCTTGCGCAGCCGCTCGCCAATCGCCGTGGTGATATGGCCGGTCTGGCTGAGAAGGTCGTGGATTTCTTCTTTCGAGCGCGTCGAGAGAAATTCAAGGAACAGTGGCAGATAATCGGGCAGTTCTTTGGCATCGATCACGAAACCGTTCTGCTCATACATCTGCATCAGGTCGACCATGGCCTGACCGCGATCGCGGCTTTCGCCATGCACATGCTCGAAAAGATGCAGCGACAGCAAGCGTGCGCGGTCGAAGAGATGCACATAACGCTCCTGTGCCTCGTAAAGATCGGCATCGCAGATATAATCGACCAGGCTATCCAGCAGACGGCGAACGCCTGCCGACAGGCCCTGTTGCGCATAGAGCGCTGTTTTCAGCTCAGCTTTTGCCGCCTTCAGCTCCTCGGAGGGGTAGGAAAGCAGCAGCGAAATGATCTTGAGTGTCGTGTTCATCACACCTGCTCCCGGAAAATATCGGTCGGGGTCTGGACGGTTTTGGGCCGCTTGGCGCCGAACAGGTCCGGCGCGGAAGAGCCGCCCGAGCAGCCATTGCCAAAGGTGAAGCCACAGGAGCCGCGCACATCATAGGCGTCTTCCGTGATCTCGCGATGGGTGGTCGGGATGACGAAACGGTCCTCGTAATTGGCAATCGCCATGATGTGGTACATTTCCTCGATCATCTCACCGCTCATGCCGACGCGTTCGGCGATTGCCGTATCGATAACACCGTCCACGGTCTTGGCGCGCATATAGGCGCGCATGGCCAGCATGCGTTCGAGTGCGGAAATCACCGGCTCTTCCTTGCCCGCGGTCAGCAGATTGGCGAGATAACGCACCGGAATACGCATGGAGCGCACATCCGGCAGCGGGCCGTCCATGCCGAGTTTTCCTGCGGCGGCGGCCGATTGCAGCGGCGGGAGTGGTGGCACATACCACACCATCGGCAGCGTGCGGTATTCGGGATGGAGCGGGAAGGCGATCTTCCATTCCATCGCCATCTTGTAGACCGGCGAATGCTTGGCGGCTGTAAGCCACGCTTCCGGCACGCCGTCCTTGCGCGCCTGCTCGATCACCGCCGGATCATTGGGGTCGAGGAAAATGCTGAGCTGTTCTTCGTAAAGATCCTGCTCATTGGCGGTGGATGCGGCTTCCGAGATCCGGTCGGCATCGTAGAGAATGACACCGAGATAGCGGATGCGACCGACACAGGTTTCCGAGCAGACGGTCGGCTGACCGACTTCGATACGCGGATAGCAGAAGATGCATTTTTCCGACTTGCCCGAACTCCAGTTGTAATAAATCTTCTTATAGGGGCAGCCGGAGACGCACATGCGCCAGCCACGGCATTTTTCCTGATCGATGAGCACGATGCTGTCATCCTCGCGCTTGTAGATCGCGCCCGACGGGCAGGCGGCGACACAGGTCGGGTTGAGGCAATGCTCGCACAGGCGCGGCAGATACATCATGAAGGTGTTTTCAAACTGGCCGTAGATTTCCTTTTCCACGCCCTCGAAATTATAGTCCTTCGAGCGTTTGGCGAATTCACCGCCCAGAATTTCTTCCCAGTTCGGGCCCCATTCGATCTTTTCCATCCGCTCGCCGGAAATCAGCGAGCGCGGACGCGCGGTCGGCATGGTCCTGCTTTCGCCCGCGCTCTGGAGATGGTCGTAATCGAAGGTGAAAGGCTCGTAATAATCGTCGATTTCCGGCAAGTCGGGATTGGCGAAAATCTTGGCGAGGATACGCCATTTCGCGCCCATCTTCGGCTCGATCTTGCCGTTCTTCTTGCGCACCCAGCCGCCGTTCCACTTCTTCTGGTTTTCCCATTCCTTTGGAAAACCGATGCCGGGCTTGGTCTC
Source organism: Hyphomicrobiales bacterium (assembly GCA_015654965.1). Lineage (GTDB taxonomy): Bacteria > Pseudomonadota > Alphaproteobacteria > Rhizobiales > Rhizobiaceae > Brucella. The sequence goes on along the minus strand of JAATGD010000112.1, from coordinate 12,141 downwards.
GACATTGTTGAACCAGGCATATTCGACGCCTTCACGGTTGGTCCAGACGTTCTTGCACGTCACCGAACAGGTGTGGCAGCCGATGCACTTGTCGAGGTTGAGCACCATTCCAATTTGAGCGCGGATTTTCATTCTGCTGCCTCCTTGGCAATTGCCATCTGTGGGGACTTTTCCTTGTCGTCTTCCAGCGGACCTTCCATCCAGTCCACCTTTTCAAGCTTGTGCACCACGACAAATTCGTCGCGGTTTGCACCGACCGTCCCGTAATAATTGAAGCCATAGGAAAGGTGGGCATAGCCACCGATCATATGGGTCGGCTTGGTGATGATGCGGGTGACGGAGTTGTGAATGCCGCCGCGCTGGCCGGTGAGCGGCGAGCCGGGGGTGTTCACGATCTTCTCCTGCGCGTGATACATGAAGACGGTGCCGTCCTTCATGCGTTGCGAGACGACCGCGCGCGCAACGATGGCGCCATTGGCATTATAGACTTCCACCCAGTCATTATCGACGATACCGGCTTTCGCCGCATCGGGTTCGGAAATCCAAACAACCGGACCACCGCGATTGAGCGTCAGCATCAGAAGATTGTCGGTATAGGTCGAGTGGATGCCCCATTTCTGGTGCGGGGTAATGAAGTTCAGCACCAGATGCGGTTGTCCGTCCGTCTTGGCACGGATCGCCGGATTGACGGGTTTGGTGTCAATCGGCGGACGATAGACGCAGAACGCCTCGCCAAAAGCGCGCATCCACAGATGATCCTGATAAAGCTGCTGACGGCCGGTCAGCGTGCGCCACGGGATCAGCTAATGCACATTGGTATAGCAGGCATTGTAGCGCACGGTTTCGGATTCGATCCCCGACCATGTCGGTGAGGAGATGATCTTGCGCGGCTGCGCGACGATATCGCGATAGCGGATTTTCTCGTCTTCCTTAGGCAACGCGAGGTGCGTGTGATCGCGGCCTGTGAATTTTGACAGCGCTTGCCATGCCTTGACCGCCACTTCGCCATTGGTTTCGGGCGCAAGCGACAGAATGACTTCGGTGGCATCGATATCGGTTTCGATCTTTGGACGGCCTTCGGAAATGCCCGGCTCCAGCACCTTGCCATTGAGCTTTCCGAGAAGCTCGACCTCATGTTCGGTCTTCCACGCGATACCCTTGCCGCCATTGCCGAGTTTTTCCAGCAGCGGGCCGACAGAGGTGTAGCGCTTGTAAAGGTTCGGGTAATCACGCTCGACCACCGCGACCGTTGGCATTGTCTTGCCGGGGATCGGGTCGATCTCGCCCTTCTTCCAGTCCTTGACATCGAAAGGCTGCGCCAGTTCGCCCGCCGTATCATGGAGCGTTGGAACCAGAACCACATCTTTCTCGACGCCCAGCACTTCCGGGGCCACTTCCGAGAACTTTTTGGCGATGCCCTTGAAAATGTCCCAGTCGCTGCGCGCTTCCCAGGCAGGATCCGCCGCACTCGACAGCGGATGGATGAAAGGATGCATGTCGGAGGTGTTGAGGTCGTTCTTCTCGTACCATGTTGCGGTGGGAAGTACGATATCCGAATAAACACAGGTCGTGGACATGCGGAAATCGAGCGTGACCAAAAGGTCGAGTTTTCCCTCCGGGGCCTCGTCATGCCACACGGCTTCGCGCGTTTCCTGCGCGCCTTCCTCTCCCAGATCCTTGCCGAGCAGACCGTTCGAGGTGCCCAGAAGATGCTTCAGGAAATATTCATGGCCCTTGCCGGACGACCCCAACAGGTTGGAGCGCCAGACGAACATGTTGCGCGGCCAGTTGGCCTCATGGTCCGGGTCTTCGCAAGACAGGGTGAGGTTGCCGTCTTTCAGCGCGCCCGCGACAAAATCCTTGGCTTCCTTGCCCGATGCCGCGGCTTCTTTGGCCACTTCCAGCGGATTGGTCTTGAGTTGCGGCGCGGAAGGCAGCCAACCCATGCGCTCGGCGCGGATATTGTAGTCGAGCAGCGTGCCGTCCCATGCGCCCTCGGGCGCGGTTGGTGACAGGATATCCTGCACTTTTACCGTCTCATAACGCCACTGGTCGGTATGGGCATAGAAGAACGAGGTCGAATTCATGTGACGCGGCGGGCGACTCCAGTCGAGAGCGAAGGCCAGCGCCGTCCAGCCGGTCTGCGGGCGCAGCTTTTCCTGCCCCACATAATGGCTCCAGCCGCCGCCCGATTGGCCGACGCAGCCGCACATCACCAGCATGTTGATGATGCCGCGATAATTCATGTCCATATGGTACCAGTGGTTCAAACCGGCACCGAGAATGACCATCGAACGGCCATTGGTCTTTTCGGCATTGGTGGCGAATTCACGCGCCACGGCGATGATCTGATCACGCGGCACGCCGGTGATCTTTTCCGCCCATGCGGGCGTGTAGGGCAGGCCCTCGTCATAGGATTTGGCCGAGTTCTTGTCATTGAGACCGCGATCAAGCCCGTAATTGGCGGCAAAGAGATCGAATACGGTGGCGATCATCACATCGCCGTCCTTCAGTTTCAGCTTGCGTGTCGGCACCTTGCGAATGAGCACGCTTTCATGGTCGGTACCTTCAAAATAATCATGTTCGCGATTGCCGAAATAGGGGAAAGCCACATCAGCGACGCCATCATGCGCCGCCTTGTCGATAAAGCTCTTGGCGAGTTCGACAGCCTCGCCCTTGCCGTTCTTTTCTTCCAGATTCCACTTGCCATCCTCGCCCCAGCGAAAGCCGATGGAGCCGCCGGGCGCGACATAGGTGCCGGATTTGTTGTCATAGGCGACCGTCTTCCAGTCGGGATTGTTGCTTTCGCCCAGGGCATCGTCGAAGTCGGCAGCGCGCAGGAAACGGTCGGGCACATAATGGCCGTCCTTTTTCGTGAGCGTGACCAGCATCGGGAAGTCGGTATATTTGCGGCAGTAATCCTCGAAATAGGGCACCTGCCGGTCGAGATGATATTCGCGCAGCATGACATGGCCGAGCGCCATGGCGAGCGCCGCGTCAGTGCCCTGCTTGGGATGCAGCCACAGATCGGAGAATTTGGCGGCTTCCGAATAATCGGGCGAAACCACCACCGACTTGGTGCCCTTGTAGCGCACTTCGGTATAAAAATGCGCGTCCGGGGTGCGGGTCTGCGGCACGTTCGAGCCCCAGAGCATCAGGAACCCGGCATTATACCAGTCAGCCGATTCCGGCACGTCCGTCTGCTCGCCCCATGTCATGGGGGAGGCGGGCGGCAGATCGCAATACCAGTCGTAGAACGACATGCAAACGCCGCCGAGCAACGACAGATAGCGCGAGCCGGCCGCATAGGACACCATCGACATTGCCGGGATCGGCGAGAAGCCGACCACGCGGTCGGGACCATAGGTCTTGACCGTATAGGCGTTGGCGGCCGCGATGATCTCGTTGACTTCTTCCCATGTGGCGCGCACGAAGCCGCCAAGCCCGCGTACCTTCATATATTCAGAGCGCTTGGCGGGGTCGGACTGGATTGCCGCCCATGCGCCGACGGGGGCCTTGATGGCGCGTTCCTTGCGCCAGAGTTTGAGCAGCCGCGAGCGGATGAGCGGATATTTCACGCGGTTGGCCGAATAGACATACCAGCTATAGCTTGCGCCGCGCGAACAGCCGCGCGGCTCGTGATTGGGCAGATCGGCGCGGGTGCGCGGATAATCGGTCTGCTGGGTTTCCCATGTGATGATGCCGCCCTTGACATAGACCTTCCACGAGCAGGAGCCGGTGCAGTTCACGCCATGGGTGGAGCGGACGATCTTGTCGTGCTGCCAGCGCTTGCGATAGGCATCTTCCCAGTCGCGGCTTTCATTGGTGGTGACGCCATGGCCTTGCGAGAAGGTGGTGTTATCCTTGCGGGCCAGAAAATTCAGGCGGTCGAGGAGCAGACTCATGATTTTAACTCCTTAACTGATTTCACGCAGCCGCCGCGGCTGGCTTGCGGCGATGCTCGACGTCGTAGAGCAGGCCGCCTTTTCGGGTGTAGACTGCCCATGTGACGATGAGGCAGATCACGTAGAAGATCAGGAATGCCCAGAGGGCTGCTTCCGGCCCGCCGGTCAGGCTGATCGAACTGCCGTATCCCTTGGGGATGAAGAAGGCGCCGAAAGCGGCAATGGCCGAGGTGAAGCCGGTGATGGCAGCGGATTCCTTGCCCGCTTCCAGACGGCGTTCCTCAACACTCGCCTTGGGCATCAGGCGGTCCATTTCTTTCGACATGATCGCCGGGATCATCTGGAAGGTGGAGGCATTGCCGATGCCGGTTGCAAAGAACAGCAGCACGAAGGACGCGAAGAAACCGGCGAATGCATGTGGCTGGTCCTTGATGCCGACGAACCACAGCACGCCGCCAACGCCGATCATCATCAGCACGAAGGCCCAGACGGTGACGCGACCGCCGCCGTATTTATCAGCCAACCAGCCCGAACCCGAGCGTGACAGCGCGCCGACGAGGGGGCCGAGAAAGGCATAGTGGAGCGCGTTGACCTGCGGGAACAGGATATTGGTCAGCAGCGGAAAGCCCGCGGAATAGCCGATGAAGGAGCCGAAAGTGCCGGTATAGAGCAGGCACATCAGCCAATTGTGCTTGCGGCGGAAAATCACCGCCTGATCGGCGAAAGAGGCCTTGGCCGAGGCAATGTCATTCATGCCGAACCAGTTGGCGAAAGCCGTGATCACGATGAAGGGCACGAAGAAGAAACCGGCATTCTGCAACCACAGCGGCGCTGTGCCGGTGGCGGTCGCAACCATGGCCGGATTGCCGCCGAATTTGCCAAAGATACCGGCGGTGATGACGAGCGGCACCACGAATTGCACCACACTGACGCCGAGATTGCCCAATCCTGCGTTCAGTGCTGCCGCATTGCCCTTTTCAGCCTTGGGGAAGAAGAAGGAAATGTTGGACATGGAGGAAGCAAAATTGCCGCCGCCAAAGCCGCAGAACAGCGCGAGCAGGAGGAACACGAAATAAGGCGTGTCGGGGCTTTGCACCGCGTAACCGATGCCGATGGCCGGAATGACCAGCGACCATGTGGTCAGCGTCGTCCAAAGCCTGCCGCCGAAAATCGGCACCATGAAGGAATAGAAGATGCGGAATGTCGCGCCCGAAATGCCGGGCAGGGCTGCGAGCCAGAACAACTGGTCTGTGGTGAACTGGTAGCCGACCAATGGCAGCTTTGCGACAACCACCGACCAGACCTGCCAGATGGCGAAAGACAGCAGCAGCGCCGGGATCGATAGCCACAGATTGCGATTGGCAATCCGCTTGCCCTTGCTTTCCCAGAAACTCTTGTCTTCCGGGTTCCAGTCGGTCAGCACGGCATCGCTTTTCTTCGGCTTGATCTCGGCCTTTTTCAGCCCCTGCAATTCAGGGAAATCGGGCAGGTCTTCCGTGGTCTTGCCCTGTGCCGCACGTTCCATCTGGCGGATCGAGACATGCATCCATGTGAATGATACGGCGACGATCACGAACAGCAGCATGAAGCAGCTTGTCCACAGGCCCGTCAGGTCGAGCAGCACGCCGAACAGGATCGGCAGGATGAAACCGCCCAAACCACCGATCATGCCGACCAGCCCGCCGACCGAGCCGACATTGCCGGGATAATAAACTGGAATATGCTTGAAGACCGCCGCCTTGCCCAGCGCCATGAAGAAGCCGAGGATGAAGACCGAGACGGTGAAGCCGATCATGCCCATTTGCGCATGAAAGCCAAGCGGGCCGTTATTGGTCTGGATGACATAATCGGTGGGCGGATAGGACAGCACGAAGGTTGCGACGAGCGCGACGAGAAAAGTCCAGTACATGATGCGGCGCGCGCCATAGACATCCGACAGATGCCCGCCATAGGCGCGAAACAGGCTGGCGGGAACCGAGAAAAAAGCCGCGATTATGCCCGCGAGCCGCACATCGACGCCATAGACATGGATGAGATATTGCGGAAGCCACAGCGCAAGCGCCACGAAGGCGCCGAAGACGAAAAAATAATAAAGCGAAAAACGCCTGACCTGAATGTTCTTGAGCGGCTCCAGTTCCATCAATGTGCTGGAGGCTTTTTCACCCGTGCGCCTGCGTTCGACGAGAACCGGATCGTCGCTGGTGGTGAAATAGAAGACCAGCGCCATCACGACCATGGCCGCGGCCCAGATTTCGGCGACCATGTGCCAGCCGAAGGCGACCATGATCATGGGCGCGAAGAATTTGGTCACGGCCGAACCGACATTGCCGGCGCCGAAAATGCCGAGCGCGACGCCCTGCTTTTCAGGTGGGTACCAGCGCGAGACATAAGCCACGCCGACCGAGAAGGAGCCGCCCGCCACACCGACGCCGAGGGCTGCAATCAGCATTTGCGGATAGGTCGTCGCATAGGTCAGAAGATAGGTCGCGACCGCCTAGATCAGCATGGTCAGCGTGAAAATGGCGCGACCGCCATAGCGATCCGACCAGATGCCCAAAATGACCCGGATCAGCGAGCCGGTCAGGATCGGTGTGCCGACAAGAAGCCCGAACTGGGTTTCGCTCAGGCCCAGATCGGCGCGTATCTGGATACCGATGATGGCGAAGATGGTCCACACCGCGAAACATGTGGTGAAGGCGATGGTGCTCATCGTCAGCGCGGCGGCTTGCCCCCGGGGGGCTTTCTCGTAGACCTGTGGCATAGGCGTACTCCGAATCGAATACTTTAAGGTTCTGCTTGCGCTTATGCGGTGTCATACGAATGAATACATTGATCAGGATCAATAATGATCAATTTAACGGGGATATTTTACAATATTATATTTTTTCACTTAAAAAAAGAGCTTATTGGCGACAAGTATTGATAAAAACATATTGCGCAATTGATATTTATCAATCATAATGACTTCATTATAAATATGATACAAAAGGTAATGTTTATGCGGCGTGTTGATGTTGATGTATTGAGGCATTCACCTCTGTTCATGGATATGACCGAAGACAATTTTCAAAAGCTCATTCGCCCCAGCTTCGTCCAGTCCTTTCCGTCGCGCACGACGCTGTTGAGCGAAGACGAGCCGGCAGATTTCCTGTTCGTGGTGCTTGACGGGCTGGTGCTGATGTCGGCGAAATCGACTGAAAGCGAGACCGTGCTCGAAATCCTGCGCACGGGCGATATTTTCATACTGGCGGCGGTGCTCAATGATGATGTGTGTCTTCAATCCGCACAGACGCTGAATGCGGCGCGGATGCTGATGATCCCGGCAAGTCTCGTGCGTGGATTGATGAGCGAAGATGTCAATTTCATGCGCGCAATCGTGTTTGAAACCGCGCGCGCTTATCGCCGTCTCGTCCGCGAGCTGAAGGCGCAAAAGCTCCGGGGCAGCGTTCAGCGGCTGGCCAACTGGATCATCCGGGAATCGCTGCTCAACAATGGTACGGATCTGGTCACGATCCCGTATGAAAAGCGCACATTGGCGGCCTATCTCGGGATGACGCCTGAAAATCTGTCACGCAGTTTCGCATCCCTGTCCGGGCACGGGGTGAGTATTCATGCATCGGCAGTTAAGATCAACGACCGGCAAGAGCTGTTGCAATTTGCAACGCCTTCACGCCTGATTGATGATCAGGAACCGGGCAGGCCGTGGTGACGGGCCTTAATCACAGCGACGCCACGGCTCGACCTGCCGCGCGGCCTGAAAAAATGCAGCCGCCCAGAAACGTGCCTTCCAGCGCGTTGTAGCCATGATAGCCACCGCCACCAAAACCGGCCGCTTCTCCCGCCGCATACAGTCCCGGTACCTGCTCGCCCTGATCATTGAGAACGGCGGATTGAAGATTGGTGTGCAAGCCGCCAAGCGTCTTGCGGGTGAGGATATTGAGCCGGACTGCGATGAGCGGGCCATTGGCCGGGTCAAGCAGCGCGTGCAGCGGAACCGCGCGTGTCAGGCGGTCGCCAATATAGGCGCGGGCATTGCGGATAGCCATGATCTGCGCATCCTTGCCGTAGCGATTGCTCGCGTCACGGTCCCGCGCTTCGATCTGGCTGCGGATATGGTGCGCATCGAGCCGGTTTTCACCAGCCAGACGGTTCATGCCGGCAACCAGATCCTCGATAGTTGTAGCTGTGATGAAATCCGCGCCATGATCGATGAACGCCTTGACCGGGGGAGGCGGTGCCTTGCCAAGCCGGCTTTTCAGCAGAAGCTTCCAGTCCTTGCCCGTGAGATCGGGATTTTGTTCGGACCCAGACAGCGAAAATTCCTTGGCAATGATTTTTTCGGTCAGAATGAACCATGAATAATCGTAGCCCGTCGCAAGAATATGCTTGAGCGTGCCGAGCGTATCGAAACCCGGAAGGCAGGGGGCGGGAAGCCGGTTGCCGCGGGCATCGAACCACATGGATGACGGGCCGGGCAGGATGCGGATGCCGTGATTGGGCCAGATCGGGTTCCAGTTGCGCAGCCCTTCGGTATAATGCCACATGCGGTCGGCATTGATGACATGACCGCCTGCCGCAACCGCGATATCGATGCCGCGACCATCCACATGGGCGGGAACGCCCAGCACCATGTTTTGCGGCGGATTGCCCAGCCTTTCACGCGGCCATGCCCGGCGCACGCGTTCAGGATCTCCACCGATACCGCCAGAGGTGACGATGACATTGGCGGCTGTGAAAGAAAAATCAGCCGCGATTTCCCGCGATGACGGCTGGCCGCGCTCGACGAGGGAGGGAACGAGAACTTCGCCGGTGACGCCGGTGATATGTCCATTGCGGATGGTGATTTCATTGACACGGTGACGGCACTTGAGGATGAGCAGCTCCTTTGCCTGTGCTTGCCGCATCAGCCGCTCGAAGGGGGCGACGACACCGGGACCTGTGCCCCATGTCACATGAAAGCGCGGGACACAATTGCCATGGCTGTCCGCCTGTGCGCCGCCGCGCTCGGCCCAGCCGACCACCGGAAACCAGCGCATGCCAAGACTGTGCAGCCATGGGCGCATTTCGCCTGCCGCGAAATGGAGATAGGCTTGCGCCCATTTCCGGGGCCAGTAGTCTTCAGTGCGGTCGAATTGCGCGGAGCCGAACCAGTCCTGATGCGCGCGCTCAAAACTGTCGCGAATGCCAAGGCGGCGCTGTTCGGGACTATCGACCATGAAAAGCCCGCCCAATGACCAGAAGGCCTGCCCGCCGATGGAGTTTTCCCCCTCCTGTTCGACAATGATGACCTTCTTGCCAGCGCTCGTCAGTTCATGCGCGGCGACAAGCCCTGCAAGACCTGCGCCAATGATGATCGCATCCGCATCCGCCATTCCCGCATCCTCCCGTCTGCGTGATTATTTTGCGCATGGTGGCGGAAGTCAAAACATCTGGCAAGCGGCATTCAGGCAAAGAAATAAGGCCATATCCAATCGGCGATCAGCTTGATGGACAGGCCGAACAATGTGAGTTGCACCAGCAGGAAAAAAGGTCCGTCGGGTATGATTTTCGTCAGTTTCGCGCCGACGAACGTGCCGATAATGGCCGTGGGGATGAGCCACAGGCCCATGGAGAAATCGAGACTGGAAAATTGCCCAAGTTGCCAGTAAGGCATGAGTTTTACCGCATTCACAATCGCAAAAAGGATGGTGGATGTCCCGGCAAAGACCAGTTTTTGCAGATGCTGCGGGAGCACATATATCTGGAAGGGTGGTGCTCCTGAATGAGAGACGAAACTGGTCAGTCCGGTCAGGATACCCCAGAAAATGCCGCGTGGAATGTCGGCCTTGCGCGCCGCTTTGCGATAACGCGCGCCAATCCATGCATTGAAGCAGAATAAAAGCCCGACGAGGCCGACCAGCATGCCGATGAAAGTGCTGGAAAGATGCGAGCTGAACAGCCAGCCGATACCCACGCCGACAATGGCCGCAGGCGTGAGAATGGCAAGGTTGCGCGCTGAAAAATGATGCCGGTAGAGATAAAGTCCCACCATGTCACTGATGACATAGATCGGCAGCAGCAGGGCCGCTGCGGTCACTGGCGAAATGATGAGCGCCATCAGAGGCACGGCAAGTGTTCCCACCGAGGGAAGCCCGCCTTTCGACATGCCGACCAGAAAGGCCGCGAAGACAGCGACGCTTAAAAACAGGGGTGTATGTTCGATCATGTTATGGTCGCCGTCAGGGCAATCTTGTTAGGCGTGCGCCCATTCCCAGTAAAGCGCGCGGGCGCGCCGCGTGATCGGACCATAATCGAGCCTGCGCTCGTCAAAGCCGATGATCGGTACGACCTTGCTCAGATTGCCGGTGGAGAAAATTTCATCGGCTTCGCGGAAATCCTCGATCCTGAGCGTCGTTTCATGCACGCTGATACCGGCTGCGCGCAGCAGCGTGATGACGCGCTGGCGCGTGATGCCATTGAGGAAGGTGCCGTTGGGAACGGGGGTGAAAACTTCGCCGCCCCGCACCATGAAGACATTGGAGGTTGCCGTTTCCGCTACATTGCCGAGCACGTCCGTCACCAGCGCATTATGAAAACCCTTGGCCTTGGCTTCGCGCAGCATGCGGCCATTATTGGGGTAAAGGCAGGCGGCCTTGGCATTGACCGGCATGACGTCGAGATAGGGACGGCGGAAGGATGTGGTCGTGATGGTAAAGCCTTTCGGCTCGACCATGGGGATGGCTTCGAGACAGAGCGCGAAATCGGTGGATTGCGCCAATGGCGCAACGGTAGTCGCATCCCCGTCCTCGGCCCAATACATGGGGCGGATATAGACATCGGTGCCGGGGGCAAATTTCTTCAGGCCCTCATGCGCCAGCGTCTCGATGGCATCGCCGTCCAGCGTTGGCTCAAGGCCCAGCGCGCGGGCACTATCATTGGCGCGGGCCGCATGCCGGTCGAGATCGGGTGTGACGCCTTCAAACAGCCGCGCACCATCAAAGACAAGCGAACCAAGCCATGTCGCATGCGAGGCAGCACCGAGAATGCGCACATCCCCTTCGTGCCAGTCGCCCTTGTAATAGGTCCACATTGCCCGTTTATCCGTCATGGTTTCATCCCTTCGTCTTCAATAGCACCGGCAGGCGAAAAGACGCCGTGGACTGCCGCTGTTCTTGTCGGGGAAGGGGCGGAGCATGCCGATGGATGGCGCGCATGGTAGAATTGCTTGCGGACGGAAACAAGCCGTAATCTTGCGCCGGTTTCTTGTTTTGAAACCTTCTATCCTCCCAATAAACACGCTCACCCTTTTTGTTCATCCAACCGGTTGAAAGTGATCGAACATGGTCTGGTAATCTTGTCGTGTTAGGACTACTCACACGTATTCTTTAAGAAAAACAGCCGCTTTTCATGGGCGGTTATGAGTGCTGCAATGACTCCGAAAACCCAGGGCTATGTTTTTACCATCCTCGCCGTGATCATCTTTGCATCGCAGGACGGCATTTCAAAATATCTCGGCAGCCATTATTCGCCGATCTTCATCACCATGGTGCGCTATTGGGTCTTCGCGGCTTTTGTCATCCTGCTTGCCATGCGCTCGGGCGGCATCGTCAGGACGGCGAGGACCAGACGTCCGTTTCTCCAGATCCTGCGTGGCATTCTTCTGGCCGTTGAAATCGTGCTGTTTATTTTTGGCCTGAGCCGTGCAGGCATGGCCATCGTACAATCGGTTTTTCAGGGCGCGCCCTTGCTGGTCACGGTGCTGTCCGTGGTCTTTCTGGGCGAAAAAGTCGGCTGGCGGCGCTGGGCGGCCATCCTGATCGGCCTGTGCGGCGTTCTTCTGATCATCAATCCGGTCAATGCGCATTTCGATGTCAATATCCTGTTTGCGGTTGCCGGTACTGTCATATTTGCCGTCTATGCTGTTGCCACCCGTGCGGTCAGCAAACATGATACGGCCACGACCAGCTTTTTCTATACCGGGATCAGCGGCGTGGTGGTGCTGACGGCTATGGGGGTGTTCTTCATGGTTCCCATCGCGCGCGCCGACTGGTTCTGGATGGCGGCGCTCTGCATCTGCGGCATTGCCAGCCATTATTGCCTGATCCGCGCCTATGCCATTCTGGAAGCGGGCGAAGTGCAGCCGCTGACCTATCTTCAATTGGTGATCGGCGCGATGATCGCAACCTTTGTCTTCCATGAGCAACTGACATGGAATGTCGTGGCCGGTGCCTCCATCGTTGTCGCCGCAGGGCTTTTT
>JAATGD010000311.1 GCA_015654965.1 Hyphomicrobiales bacterium | reverse complement strand
GCAGATAACCCAATCCATTGTGCAATACCACAACGGCAAAGATCAGAAGTCCGGATTGCGCAATCGCGCCTTTTGATGCTCCGACAACCGCAGCCACGATCAATACGATACCGATAACGCTGACAAGCGGTAGCGCCGGAACAGCAGCCTTGACAATTGTAGGCATGAGTTTTTGCAGAAGTGCGCCAAAAGCCAGAGGGATGAGAACCACTGTCACAATGCTGAGAAACATGGCCCAACCATCGACCGGTAGATACTGACTGGCGAACAGCCAGACGAGAAACGGCGTGATGATGGGCGCTGCAAGGGTCGTAACGCTTGTGCAGGCAACCGATAGTGCCACATCACCTTTCGAGAGGTAAGTCATGACGTTTGATGATGTACCACCAGGGCAGCATCCAACAAGAATGACACCGGCGGCAACTTCGGGCGACATGGGAATGATCCGTGTCAAGATCACGGCCAGAAGTGGCATGATGATGAATTGCCCCAGAACACCAATCGTGACATCGAAGGGACGCTTGACGACTTCCTTAAAATCATCGACTGAAAGCGTCAGCCCCATACCAAACATGATGATTGCCAGAAGCGTGACAATCCATGGAGCGACCAGTTTAAATGTGTCGGGAAAAACAAACCCCAAGACAGCAAACAAAATGACCCATAGGGCAAATGTCTTGCCAATAAATGCCGAAAAAGCAGCCAGCGACTTCATAGTTCTTCCTCACCAATAATAATTATTATCGGTGGGTCTAGCTTGCTTTATGATTATGTCAAGAAATGACACGATAATTTAATTTTCTTACGCAGGCATGTTTCAGCTCTTGGTCATGAGTGCATTTATAAGATCGAACGCAAGATCACCAACGTCTTCAAGACCAATTGACAGCCGGATAAGTTGTGGGCCGATGCCGGATATGGTTTTCTGATCCTCCGGCATAACGGCATGGGTCAGGGAATAAGGGTGCTGGATAAGGCTTTCCACACTTCCGAGACTGACCGCGAACTGGAAATAGCGTGTTGATGTCAGAACGCGTTCAACACGGGCAAGATCGCCCGCCAGTTCCAATGAAATCACGCAGCCGAAATTCAGCATCTGCGCAGCTGCCATTTCGTGCTGGGGATGACTTGCAAGTCCTGGATAAATCACCCGCACAAGCCCCAGTTCCTCTGCCCTGCCTTCAAGTTGTGTTGCAAGTTTGAGTGCTGTCTGCGACTGTCTCGTACTGCGCAATTCCAGTGTTTTCAAGGAACGATGCAACAAGGCGCAATCTGTCGGTGACATGACCGACCCCAATGCATTCTGTAGATATTTGACCCGATCGGCGAGATCGGCAGGCGCACGCGCCGAGATCGCGATGACCCCGCCAAGAAGATCGGAGTGCCCATTGAGCATTTTCGTTGCCGAATGCACAACGGCATGAATGCCATGTTCTATTGGTCGCTGCCCCGCAGGCGATGAGAATGTGCTATCGCAGACAGTAATCGCGCCCGCCTCCGCACCAAGCTGTGCAACAAGAGAAAGATCGACGATACGAAGCGTCGGATTGGATGGCGTCTCGAACCACATCAGGCCCGGATTATGTTCTGTGACAGCCTGCTTGAGAGCCGCACTATCTGAAAAGTCGATAAAATGGACATGGTGCCCCGCCGTAAGAGGCTTTACATCGGCCAGCAGTCGGTAAACACCGCCATAAAGATCATTATGAGCCAGAATGGAAGAACCGGCAGGCAGCGTTTCCAGCAATGTGGCTGCCGCAGCCAAGCCGCTTGGGAAAACAAAAGCCGCTTGCGCACCCTCAAGATCGGCAAGACAGCGCTCCAGTCCATGGCGTGTGGGATTACCACTGCGGCTGTAATCATATCCCTTGCTGACGCCGATACCATCCTGAACAAAGGTTGTCGCATGATAGACCGGAGGAATAACCGCACCTGTGAGAGGATCAGGCTCCTGTCCGACATGGATCGCTCGCGTTGCAAATCCAGCCTGGTTACGATGAAATCCTTGCGCCATTTGTCGGCTCCTTTGTTCACCCGCGACTCATATCTGCTTTGTCTGATAAGGAAAGCCAAAAAAGCAAAAGTCCCGGACGAAGCCGGGATTTTGTTGCCTATACTTAACGGAAAACTGGAGCGGGCGAAGGGATTCGAACCCTCGACCCCAACCTTGGCAAGGTTGTGCTCTACCCCTGAGCTACACCCGCTCGCGCCAGTCTTTCAGGAGATAAATCATCTCCGTCAGGCAGGCGCTATATGGACCAAGGTTTTCAGGAATGCAACAGGGAAATTACGCTAAAATGTTGTTTTTCACGGTTCCCCCAAAAGTCTTGTCGTCAGATATTTGCAACGCACTTCGCCCTAAATTTGCGTTACGATGGTTACAGCCGCAGATGCCGTGATATAAGCCTTGGGACATATCTTTATGACCGAGGGAAGTGGTAAGAACATGGGTCTGACGCCGAAGGATCTCTACGAATATCTCAATAAAATGGGAATCGAGGTGACGACCGTGGAACACCCGCCATTGTTCACGATTGACGATTCGCAAAAACTCCGTGGTGAGATTGTCGGCGGACACACCAAGAACCTGTTTCTCAAGGACAAGAAAGACAATTATTTCCTTGTGACTGTGGAAGATGATGCCATCGTCGATCTGAAATCCATCCAGCACGTGATCGGTGCGGCCAGTCGCGTTTCTTTCGGCAAACCTGAAAAACTGATGGAATATCTGGGTGTCATTCCCGGCTCCGTGACGACTTTTGGCGTAATCAATGATCACGAACACAAGGTTCAGGTCATTCTCGATGCGGCTTTGATGAAGCATGATATCATCAATTGTCATCCGCTGACCAATGAGGCGACGTCAGCCATTACGCGCGACGACCTGATCGCATTTCTGCGTTCCACCGGTCATGAGCCGCGCATCCTGCCCGTTGCAAAAATTGATGCGCTGGTCACGCCGGAAGCTGAGACAATATCTTGAAATCATGACCGGCAGACACAAACTGAAAGATCAAAATCGGCTTATGCGGGGATAGGTTTTGAGTCGAAGAACATGAGGAATATTCCATGAGCGAGCACAATCCTTACGCTAATGCGGGCGGGCCTTACACCAATGCGGGTGGACAAATGTCTGCAAATGTTTCTTTCGGCTCGGCTCCTGCGGCGGCGTCCGATCTGATCAAGGATACGACGACGGCTGCGTTTCAAACCGATGTTCTGGCGCAATCGCGCAACCAGCCGGTGCTGGTCGATTTCTGGGCTCCATGGTGTGGTCCCTGTAAGCAACTCACACCGATCATCGAAAAGGCAGTCAGGGAAGCAGGCGGCGCGGTCAAGCTGGTGAAGATGAATATCGATGATCACCCTTCCATTGCTGGCCAGCTTGGTATCCAGTCGATCCCTGCGGTCATTGCCTTTGTCGATGGTCAGCCGGTGGATGGCTTCATGGGGGCATTGCCTGAATCCAAAGTGAAGGAATTCATTGCCAAGCTCGGCGGTCCGAGCGATCAGGAAACGGCAATCACGGACGCGATCAATGCGGCGCAGGAACTTGTCGCAGCGGGAGATTTCGTGCAGGCGAGCGATATTTTCAATTCCATCCTGCAAGTTGCCCCGGATCATGTCGATGCGATTGTTGGTCTTGCGACCTGTGTGCTGGAATCGGGTGACGCTGAAAAAGCGCGCGAGATACTGGCAACCATACCCGAGGACAAGCAGGATTCGGCTGCAGTTCGCGCGCTTGAAGCGCGACTGGCGCTGGCTGATCAGGTCAAGCTGATTGGCGATCCGGTTGAGCTGGAAAGACGCTTGCAGGCTGATCAGAACGATTATCAGGCTCGCTTTGATCTCGCGCAGGTACGCAATGCGCAAGGTCGCCGCGAGGATGCCGCCAATGAGTTGCTTGCAATCATGAAAGCGGATCGCGCATGGAACGACGAAGGCGCACGCAAGCAATTGCTGCAATTTTTTGAAGCCTGGGGCAATGGCGACCCGGCAACGCTTGCCGCCCGCCGGAAACTGTCGTCATTACTGTTTTCATGATTGCCCAAAACTGAACAAGGGAGATTGCTATGCAAGTGGGCAATGCCCGATATCGAACCGGCGCCGACATACCGGAGCAGGTACCGGTGTTTCCGTTAAAAGGAGCGCTGCTTTTGCCCGGTGGACAGTTGCCGCTGAATATTTTCGAGCCGCGCTATTTGACGATGGTAGAAAATGCGCTCGCAGGAAAGCGCATTATCGGGATGATCCAGCCGCGCATCGATGGTGACGAGGCGGATGACAGCATTGATGAGCTGGATGAAACCTTACGCCCACCGCTCAGCCCTGTTGGCTGTCTTGGTCGCATCACTTCTTATGCTGAAACGGGTGACGGTCGCCTGTTGATCACGTTGCAAGGCATTTGCCGTTTTCGTGTTCTCGAAGAGGTCAATTGCCGCCACCCCTACCGCCAATGCCGCATTATGCCGTTTCTGGCAGATCTTGAGGAACGCAACGACACGGACAATATCGACCGTGATGCACTTCTGAAGGCCTTTCGGGATTATCTGGATGCCCATAATCTTGAAGCCGACTGGGGCAATATCGCGCGTGCCGGAAACGAAATGCTTGTGAATGCCCTGTCGATGATGGCGCCTTTCAGCCCGGATGAAAAACAGGCACTGCTTGAGGCGCCCGATCTCAAAACCCGTGCCGCAACCCTGATTGCCATTACCGAAATTGTTCTGGCCAAGGGCAGGGATGATGATTTTGGCTCGCGTCTGCAATAGAGCGTAGTCCGACCGGAGTGAAACGAGAATGACGAAAAAAGCTGACACCACCACGATTGATGTGCGGTTGCTTGAACTTCTGGTCTGCCCCATGATCAAGGGACCGCTTGAATATGATGCAGAGCACAGCGAGCTGATTTCGCGCAAAGCCAAGCTTGCCTATCCGGTGCGTGGCGGCATTCCCATCATGCTGCCATCCGAGGCACGGTCTATAGATTGAGCGTTATATAATTTCTGCCTAAGCCTTTATATTTTTCATAAATTTCATGGCTGTCCATTATTGCCTGTCTCGTCACAGGGTTCTATAAACCTTGCGAAATATCCCTGAATGAGAGGACCGGCCTCTGGCTTGTTCTCATTTTACATTGATAAACAAAGGCTTGGCATTATGGCATCCAGAAAACTTCTTCTCCTGCCCGGCGACGGCATCGGTCCTGAATCCATGGCGGAAGTCCGCAAGATCATCGCCTGGATGAATTCGGAACTCAAGCTTGGTTTTGAAACCGAAGAAGGACTGGTCGGCGGCAGCGCTTACGATGCGCATGGACAGGCCATTTCCGATAGCGATATGGACAAGGCGCTTTCCGCCGATGCCGTCTTGTTCGGCGCGGTTGGCGGCCCGAAATGGGACGATGTGCCTTATGAAGTGCGCCCGGAAGCTGGCCTTCTGCGCCTGCGCAAGGATATGCAGCTTTACGCCAATCTGCGTCCGGCCATCTGCTATCCGGCTCTCGCGCATTCTTCCTCGCTCAAGCCGGAAGTGGTCGAGGGGCTGGATATCCTGATCGTGCGCGAGCTGACGGGCGGGGTTTATTTCGGTGAGCCGAAAGAAATCATCGATCTGGGCAATGGACAGAAGCGCGGCATCGACACGCAGGTTTACGATACCTACGAGATCGAGCGGATTGCCGATGTGGCCTTTGAACTGGCGCGCACGCGCCGCAACAAGGTCACATCGATGGAAAAGCGCAATGTGATGAAATCGGGCGTGTTGTGGAACCAGGTTGTCACCGCGCGTCACAAGGAAAAACATGCGGCTGTGGAGCTCGAACATATGCTGGCCGATGCGGGCGGCATGCAGCTCGTGCGCTGGCCCAAACAGTTCGACGTCATCGTCACCGACAATCTGTTCGGCGACATGCTCTCCGACGTCGCCGCCATGCTGACCGGTTCGCTCGGCATGTTGCCGTCCGCGTCTCTGGGTGCGGCCGATCCCAAGACCGGCAAGCGCAAGGCGCTTTATGAGCCGGTGCACGGTTCGGCACCCGACATTGCAGGCAAAGGCATTGCAAACCCGATTGCCACGATTGCTTCGCTTGCCATGTGCCTGCGCTATTCGTTCAATCTTGCCGCGGAAGCCGACCGTCTGGAGGCAGCGATTGCCTCGGTTCTCGATGATGGACTACGCACAGCCGACATCTGGTCGGAAGGAACCACCAAGATCGGAACGTCTGAAATGGGTGATGTGATCCTTGCCAAGTTCAAGGCACTGTCGGCCTGAACCTCTGCGCATAAAGGAATAAAAACGCCGCTCGTTTGAGCGGCGTTTTTGTTTTCCGAAATAGATGCCCGATTTGAGGCTGTAATTTCAAAATGAGCGGATAAGAATAGCCGCATGCTGTTCACGATCCCTGACCAAGATAAACTTTATGATGCGCTGTTGGCCCGCGATGCCTCTTATGAAGGCCGTGCCTATGTCGGCGTCATCTCAACTGGAATTTTTTGCCGCCTGACTTGTCCGGCGCGCAAGCCGAATCGCGAAAACTGCCGCTTTTTCGCATCCATCGCTGAATGCATGGCCGATGGATTTCGCGCCTGCAAACGTTGCCATCCTTTGCAACCCGCAGCAGAGGGCGATCTATCCGTGAAAAGGCTGCTGGATGCACTGGAAGCACAACCGCAGCGACGCTGGAGTGAAGACGATATTTTGCGTATGGGGATTGATCCCTCGACGGTACGGCGCAGCTTTCGTCGCCATTTCGGCATGACATTTCTGGAAATGGCGCGGCAGGAACGCTTGCGCCATGGGTTTCAGGCGCTGACTGATGGCGGACGGGTCATTGATGCCCAGATCGATGCCGGTTTTGACTCGCCAGATGCTTTCCGCCGCGCCTTTGCGTGTATTGTCGGGTTGCCACCCGGCCAGTTGCGACGGGATGGATTGCTGCGTGCCGACTGGATCAAATCTCCACTTGGCACCATGATTGCTGTTTGTGATGCAAAAAGCCTGCATTTGCTGGAATTCGTTGACCGCAGGGCCTTGTCTGCCGAATTGAAGAAACTGCATGCCGCTTGCCGTGGTGATATGGGCATAGGGCGGTTTGCAACGCATGATCGCCTTGAAGAACAGTTGCGTGCATTTTTTGATGGCAAGTCAGCGATTTTCGATCTGGCTCTGGCGCTGCATGGAAGCTCTTTCACACAAGATGTGTGGCGAGAACTTCAAAATATTCGAGCTGGCGAAACGCGCAGCTATAGCCAGATCGCACAGGGGATTGATAAGCCGCTGGCCGTGCGCGCGGTCGCCCGCGCCAATGGTGCCAACCAGATCGCCATCATCATCCCCTGCCATCGGGTGATTGGTGCGGATGGATCATTGACCGGATATGGTGGCGGATTATGGCGCAAACAGAAACTGATTGAAATTGAAGCGCAATATAGAGCTTGTCTCCCGGAAGTGGGAACCGGTTCCGGGATAAAGACATGCGCAAAAACAAAAACTTAGAGCGCCAATCTGATTCAATCAGATCAAAACGCGCTCTAAATTATAGCTGAACACAAGAAAACGCCGCCCTTTAGAGCGGCGTTTTCGTTTTTATATCAAAAGGATTAGTCAATCTTGTCGAGATCGACGCCCTTGGTTTCCTTCAAAAAAATCATGCCGATCACGAAGGTGATGGAGGCGATGATGATCGGGTACCAGAGACCGTAATAAATGTCGCCTCTGGCGGCACTCAGCGCGAATACACCCGCCGGAAGCAGGCCACCGAACCAGCCATTACCGATATGGTACGGTAAGGACATGCCGGTATAGCGGATGCGGGTCGGGAACATTTCCACGAGGATTGCGGCAATCGGACCATAGACCATCGTCACATAGATGACGAGGATGGTCAGGATGGCGATTGTCATCACCCAGTTCACCTGCGACGGATCCGCGACCATCTTGAATGCGCCTGCATTCGGGATGGTGTAGATGGCCTGTTCTGCGCCGAGGCTGTCGGCTTCCGCCTGCGTAAGCAGTTTCTGCTTCACCAGATCAGCAACCGGCTCCGTGGTTTTTTCGCCAGCACGGACGGCTTCGGCATTGAGTCCCAGTTCCGGATTGGCCGTAACAAAGGCATCGAGCTTGCTGTCAGGAACCTTGGCCGTATCACGCACCAGCGGGAAGCCTGCCTTTTGCAGGGCAACATTGATGTCATGCGCCAGTGCCGACTGTTTGGCCGGTGCTTGAGCGCCCGCCTGAACCGCGTCAAAAGACGCGATTGTGGCGTCTCCGATCGTGACGGTTGCAGGAGTCCCCGCCGCCGCCGTCTGCACGATTTCATAAGGCACCGAACTTCTCGCAAGGAAGCTGGTCGCCACATCGCAGGAACTGGTGAATTTCGACGTTCCCGTGGCGTTGAACTGGAAGTTACAGTCACCGGGGGCCGCCGTCACAGTCGCCTTGATGGTCTGCTCAGCCTGTGCCAGCGCCGGATTGGCGGCATTGGTCAGTGCCTTGAACAGCGGGAAATAGGTGACCGCCGCCAGAAGCAGGCCCGCCATGATGATCGGTTTGCGACCGATCTTGTCCGACAGCCAACCGAAGACGACGAAGAAGCAGGTGCCGATCAACAGTGCGATTGCCACCATGATATTCGCGGACTGATTTTCAACCTTCAGCACGTTTTGCAGGAAGAAAAGTGCATAGAACTGGCCGCAATACCACACAACCGCCTGACCGGCCGTCAGGCCGAACAGGGCAATCAGCGCGACCTTGGCATTCTTCCACTGGCCGAAAGCCTCAGAAAGCGGTGCCTTGGACGTCTTGCCCTCTTCTTTCATGCGCTTGAAGGCAGGCGACTCGCTCATCTGCAAGCGGATCCACACCGAGACACCGAGCAAAAGAATGGAAACGAGGAATGGAATGCGCCAACCCCATGCCGCAAAAGATTCCTTGCTCATGATCGCCTGGATGCCCAGAACCACCAGAAGCGACAGGAACAGGCCAAGCGTTGCGGTAGTCTGAATCCATGAGGTGAAGAAACCACGGCGGTTGCGTGGCGCGTGTTCGGCCACATAGGTTGCCGCGCCGCCATATTCGCCGCCCAATGCCAGACCCTGCAACATGCGCAGGATAATCAGGATGATCGGTGCAAAAATGCCGAGCGTCGCCGAACCGGGCAGGATACCGACCAGAAAGGTCGATGCGCCCATGATGACGATGGTGACGAGAAAGGTGTATTTACGTCCGACCAGATCGCCGATGCGACCGAAGACGAGAGCACCGAAAGGACGCACCAGAAAACCCGCCGCGAAGGCGAGCAGAACGAAGATGTTCCGGGTTGCTTCCGGGTATTCATTGAAGAAGGTCGCACCGATGAAGGCGGCGAGCGTTCCGTAAAGATAAAAGTCATACCATTCGAAAACGGTACCAAGCGAGGATGCAAAGATAACCTTGCGCTCTTCGCCCGTCATTTTCTGCGTGCCGATATCGGCACTTGACGAAACTGCCATTAATCTGTCCTCCCAAACAGAGCTATTTAAAATGGCTCCTCATTTACCGGGCAAATGAGGTCCATCCAATGCGCCGTGCCGATCTCCTCCGATCGCAACGACGCTCTCCACACCCTTGCATGATGAACTGAAAATGCAGATTCGGGGAGTAAGTCTTTAGTATGAGACAGATTTGACAGTGCGGGAGGGGCTGTGTTTGTCGCAAACAGGCAAAAAATACGCTTCTTCCTGTCCCGGATAATTGACTCCATTCATAAAGGGCGTAAAAGCAAGCTCGAACGAAGGAGAATTCGCGTGGTTCGCTTGATCATAGCGCCAGCTTTGTCACAAAGCGCCGGTATTTTTGCCGGGGCCTCATGCATGCCTTCGATTTCCATAAAAACTACGGCCATCATCAAAACGACCACCAAAACGGTCTGATCCCTTGGCCTGCTCGCCCTCTCTCCGGGTCTGGCCCGGGGACGGAACAGCCGCGTGGCCTGCGGTGTTCCGAATATCGAAGCGGAGAGGGACAGGAGACAAAAATGGGTTTCAAGGTTGCAGTTGTCGGCGCTACGGGCAATGTCGGGCGCGAAATGCTCAATATCCTCGAAGAGCGCGGTTTTCCCGCGGATGAAGTGGTGGCGCTTGCCTCGCGCCGCAGTCAGGGTACGGAAGTGTCCTATGGTGACAGGACGCTGAAAGTTCGCGCGCTCGACACCTATGATTTTTCCGATACCGACATCTGCCTGATGTCGGCTGGCGGCACGATCTCAAAGGAATGGTCGCCGAAGATCGGCAAGCAGGGCTGTGTCGTTATCGATAATTCATCGGCCTGGCGCTACGATGCCGATGTGCCGCTGATCGTGCCGGAAGTGAACCCCGATGCGATCGAGGGCTTTCGCAAGCGCAACATCATAGCCAATCCGAATTGCTCCACCGCGCAGCTCGTTGTCGCATTGAAGCCCTTGCATGATGCGGCCACCATCAAGCGCGTCGTCGTTTCCACCTACCAGTCGGTCTCGGGTGCCGGCAAGGAAGGCATGGATGAACTGTTCGAGCAGTCACGCGCCGTTTTCGTCGCCGATCCGGTCACGACCAGGAAGTTCACCAAGCGCATTGCCTTCAATGTCATTCCGCATATCGATGTCTTCATGGAAGACGGCTATACCAAGGAAGAATGGAAGGTCGTCGCGGAAACCAAGAAGATGCTC
>JAATGD010000350.1 GCA_015654965.1 Hyphomicrobiales bacterium | reverse complement strand
TCGGAGTGAGAGGATTCGAACCTCCGACCCCCTCGTCCCGAACGAGGTGCGCTACCAGGCTGCGCTACACTCCGTGACCATGATCGGTGAGCCTGCATCTCAGTACGGCTCAACGAAGCGGCTTATAGACCTCAGATTTTCATGCCGCAAGAGACATGGCATGATTTTTTGCGATCATTTGGGAGAAATCTTCAATCAGAGTTCTGCGCCAGGCTTGAAAACAGGGGGCACGCCCGCGCCATAGGCCACGAAATGCGGATTGGCAAAGGTTTGAATACCTTTACCAGTCCCTTGCCCATAGACAAGCGGACGCCCGTCAAGCCCTGCCGTCATGCCGCCGCTCGCGCGAAGCACCGCGTCCCCTGCCGCCGTATCCCATTCCATGGTGGGCGAAAAGCGCGGATAAATATCCGCTTCACCCTTTGCGATCAGACAGAATTTCAGTGATGAACCAACAGAGACATGACCGGAAATATGGTTGTCCTGTAAAAAGCTCGTCGTTTGTGGCGTATCATGGGAACGGCTGCACACGGCAACACGCGTATCGCTCGCGACCCGCGCCCTGATCACACGTCTTTTTTGCGCCCTGTGATCAGCACTCGTCTCCACTTCTTCCGCGTGATCGCCCTCGCCCGTAAAAAGCAGATTGCGCGCGGGCGCATAGACAAGCCCTGCCACCGGAGCACCGTCCTCGATCAAGCCGATATTGACGGTGAAATCACCATTGCGCTGCAAGAATTCACGCGTACCATCCAATGGATCGACCAGCAGAAAACGCCGCCCCAGAATGGCTGGCATGCGCCCCGCCGCGACCTCTTCTTCCGCCACAACAGGCACATCGGGAAACACGGATGCTATGGCTGCAAGAAGAACGGCTTCTGCGGCGTGATCGGCTTCGGTTACTGGCGAGAGGTCTTTCTTGCTTTGAACCGCGCAGCCGTCGATATAATGGCGCATGATGATGCGCCCGGCCTCAAGGACAGCGTCCTCAAGAAGAGAGAGCATTGCACCACCGTTTGAAACGGTTTTCGGGGAAGCTTTTACATTCATTGTTCAAATCGACCAGGAATCGCTGCCATAGCTTGCGATAATACCACGCTCAGCGAGATATTTCTCCACCTCTGCCACCAGTTCGTCAATGTCGCGTCCTGTCGTGTCAAGGCGAAGCTCGGGAGTGAGCGGCGCTTCATAAGGGGAATCAATGCCGGTGAAAGCCTTGATATCTCCACGCAAGGCCTGCGCATAAAGCCCTTTGGGATCACGCACCATGCATTCTTCAATCGGCGTATCGACAAAGATTTCGATGAATTCGCCTTCTGCCAAACGTGCGCGCACCCGTTCACGCTCGGCGCGGAAAGGCGAGATGAACGACACCAGCACAATCAATCCGGCCTCGGCCATCAGCCCCGCCACTTCGCCGACGCGGCGGATATTTTCGCTCCTGTCCTCGTCCGAAAAACCAAGATCGCTGTTCAAGCCATGGCGCACATTATCGCCATCGAGCAGATAGGTGTGCTTGCCCAATGCATGCAGGCGCTGTTCCAGCCGGTTGGCGATGGTCGATTTGCCCGATGCCGAAAGCCCCGTGAACCACAACACCGCCGGTTTCTGGAATTTTTGCGCCGCGCGCGTTTGCTTGTCGAGATCGAAGGAATGCAGATGCACATTGGTCGCCTGCCGCAGCGCATGATCGATCATACCGGCGGCGACCGTTGCATTGCTCTGCCGGTCGATCAGCACGAAAGCGCCCGTCACGCGATTATCGGCGTAAGTGTCGAAGACGATAGGTTCGACTGTTTGCAGATGGCAAAGACCGACCTCGTTGAGCGCGAGATGCGATGTCTCTTCCTGCACAAATGTATCGACATTGATGCGATAGGCAATCTCGTTGACGCTGACCGGCGTCTGGTCGGTTTCGGTGCGCAGCAGATAGGAACGCCCCGGCTGCAACGCCTCCTCGCCAAACCATACAAGTTTTGCTGCGAAACGATCCGCCACTTCGGGTCGCGCTTCGGCTCCCACCAGCATATTGCCACGCGAGACTTCGATTTCATCCTCAAGCACAAGCGTCACCGCCTGCCCTTCAGACGCGCGCGGCAGATCGCCATCATAAGTGACGATGCGTTTTACCCGCGACGTCTTGCCGGATTTGGCCACAACAATACTGTCACCCTCGGCAATCGCGCCAGAGGCAATGGTGCCGGAAAAGCCGCGAAAATCGAGATT
>JAATGD010000160.1 GCA_015654965.1 Hyphomicrobiales bacterium | reverse complement strand
TGCGCGGTCGGACGATGGAGGATAATCCACAGTCTGTGGCGCGGCTGGTTGCAGCCTTCATCAAGGGCGTTCAGGCGACCGGCATCACAACGGTGACCAAGCATTTCCCTGGCTTCAGTGATCTTGCTGAGGATCCGGCGCTTGTGGATGTTTCGCTGATGTCATCGCGCGAGCACATTCTCTGTAATACGCTTCCTTTCATCTCTGCGATCGCAGCAGGGACGAAGGCGGTCATGACGGGGCCGGCACCCGTTACTGCAATTGATGATGAAAATGCCGCGAGCACCTCTCCGGCGGTCATGGCGATGCTTCGAAACGATTTCGGTTTCAAGGGCTTGATTGTCAGTGATGATCTCGACGCGCCTGCTACCCTGCGCGGACGTTCCCTACTGGAAACGGCAATCGCCTCTCTGAATGCCGGCGCTGATCTGCTGCTCGTCGGCGGTGGCCCGCATCTCAATGCTCTTTGCGAGGGAATAGCCGCTGCGGCGCGGACGGGACGGATGGCCCCCGGACGTCTTAGCGAAGCTGCCAACCGCGTCCGACAGAACGCGGCCGGCTCGTGATATGATTTCTCAACCGGTCACGGCACTGGCATCTCGTCCCTCAGGTCGGTTGCAATGCAGCCTCTTTTTCCTCGCCGCAGGCCTTGGCATCGGCGTCTGGGTCTCCAGTCTGCCACTCCTTGTAGCGGACGTTGGGGTGAACAACGAGCAGCTCGGGCTTGTCCTGCTTTGCTGCCAGCATAAAATGTTCAAAGGAATTCGCGGTGAACGAGCCCCAAAGCAATGTTTTTCGGTAACTTTCCGCATTTGTATTTCGAAAGTTGAAAGTCCGTTTCCGTGAAGAGTTTCGGGTACCGACAGGCGTACGAAAGTCCCCGAGGAAGGAACCCGCGGCCCACAGATCGACGGCTATGGAGATTTTGATTTTCGGCTGATATCGGGGGGAAGGTTGACTGTAGCCGATGACCACCTGGATTTGTGCGGACAGTTGGCTTTGTTGTTTCTTCGGGTGATGTTTTTGCCTCCGCGCAGAAGCTGTCGCTGCCCAGATCGAATCGATGATCACCGAGCGCGCATATAGGTTCGTAGCAGGAAGTCGGGTGCCTGCGATTAAGCGCTGAATCATGCCGTTCCGGGTCACGGATAACTGCGGCGGGGAGGGGAGACCGGTAAGCATTTCCTCCGGTCGTTACTGGTTGTCGTTGCCTCCCTCTGCGGGTGAGTGATTTATCTTGTTTTCAGAAGAAAGGCCGATAGATTGAGGGTTTTCCGTTTTTAAACGGCCACTTCTAGCGAATGTCGGTATCGGTAGTTGCGTGCCCCCGCAACCAAAAAGAACCCAAAACCCTCAATCAATTCAAACAGTTGGCTGAGGGTTTTTTGTTGCCCGAAACCCTCTAAACTTACCAAAATCTAGTTTCATCAGTTATAACAGTGCCTTAGCTAAAACAGATTCAAATCGGGGGTAAAAAGCCACGCAACCACATACAATACTTAATCACCTTATGTGCGGCGAGGGGCAATCGTAAAAAGTGTGAGCATGACGTTATAGGGCCATGTTCGTCTAACGCTCGGCTCTTATGAAGTATCCATGAAAGCCACCACCGTGGAAGCGCAATGGAAGCAGCGCACGGAAAGCTATGGCGTAGGGAATACGGCTGAGGAGTAAGTGGAATGCGGCGAAAGGTTGCATTCTTGTGGAAGCCAAAATCGCGCAACGTGTCCTCTTCACCATCTTCAGCGCCACCGGTGCCAGTTTAAACTTGACAAACAAACACTGGAATTTAAGCAGTTTATAGTATCGTCGATAAGTGACTTCGCCACGGTTGGACAGGCGTTAAATTTGGAAGTGAATAGCCATGTGAACCGCGCCGGGTTTGCCGGAGACCGTTTGGTTTAAGTTATGCGGCCATGGCTGGAGCGTCCAGCATGGCGTAATATCGTTTTTCGGCCTCGGCTGGCGGTATGTTGCCGATGGGCTCCAGAAGGCGGCGGTTGTTGAACCAATCTACCCATTCCAGCGTTGCGAACTCCACGGCCTCGAAGTTACGCCATGGTCCTCGCCTATGGATGACCTCAGCCTTGTAAAGACCGTTGATCCTTTCGGCGAGAGCATTGTCGTAACTGTCGCCAACGCTTCCCACAGACGGCTCGATGCCTGCCTCCGCCAACCGCTCGGAATAGCGAATGGACACGTATTGGGAGCCTCGGTCGGAATGGTGCACCAGCACGCCACGATGGACGGGCCGCCGATCATGAAGTGCCTGATCGAGGGCATCGAGCACAAAGCTCGCGTGGGCAGTCCGGCTTGCCCGCCAACCGACGATGCGGCGAGCGAAGGCATCGATCACGAACGCGAAGTAAACGAAGCCCTACCACGTAGCCACGTATGTGAAATCGGATAACCACAGCATGTTGGGCGCGGGAGCATGGAACTGCCGGTTCACGCGATCAAGCGGGCATGGCGCGGCCTTGTCCGATACGGTGGTTTTGACAGGTTTGCCGCGAATGACGCCCTGCAACCCAATGCCTCTCATAAGCCGAGCGACGGTGCAGCGGGCGATGTCGTAAGCCTCCCGTTGAACTGTCGCCAGACCTTGCGCACGCCATAGACCTGGAAGTTCTCGTTGAACACCCGGCCTATCTCGACCTTCGTGGCGATGTCGTGTCGGGCGCGGGCCGACAGACGGTCGACGTCCGTGCGCTTGGCGATGACCTTATAATAGGTGGACGGGGCAATCGGCAGCAACCTGCAGTTCGGCTCGACCCCGAGCACCGAGCGGTGTGCATCGATGAAGGAAATCATCGCTTCAGTGGGCGGTCGAGCTCCGCCATCGCAAAATAAGCCGACGCCTTGCGCAGGATCTCATTCGCCTGCCGAAGCTCGCGGTTCTCCCGCTCCAGAGCCTTCATGGTTTGGGCGAACACGGTGGAGGTTTTAAAAGTCTGCCTGCCACCGTGCCGACGTAAGCCGCTGGCGATCGATGGTTCCTGGAAGCAAGGTACTTCTTCACAGTGAGCATGTGCTCCGGTGCTGGTTACCGGTCGTTTCGATTGGCTGAGCGGAGTGGGAGTGTTTGAAGCTTCCATCGATATATTGGCCGCGATGAGCATTTCAATGCGACTGGTCCAGATAGTTGACTCGAGCATTTTTGGTGCCCACATCTAGGCTCAGGACCTATTAATTTTGATTGAGATGTGATTCACGGTTTCCTGAAGGAGACTGTGATGGGTGATTTGTTTTTGCTGAGCGCGCGTCAGATGGCTCGTCTCGCGCCACATTTTCCGCTAGCGCACGGTGTTCCGCGCGTCGATGACCGCCGTGTTGTCAGCGGGATTGTCTACGTCATCAAGCATGGCCTGCAATGGAAGGATGC
>JAATGD010000244.1 GCA_015654965.1 Hyphomicrobiales bacterium | reverse complement strand
GTAAAGCCGGCTGGATACCCGAAAACAAGGTGGCGGACCGCGACTGGCTGCCACAGAAAGAAAAACTGACCGGCCTGTTTCGGGCGTTCTTCCAGCAAGCTGGCGCCAAACCGACACAGGATAGTTAACACAAGGGCAAAGGCTTCTCACCTTTCGCTCCGCTGCCCACCTAAAGACCGGCCCCCACAGGCAAGGAGATACATATGTCATCGATCATTTCCCGCCGCACCCTCTGGGGTGCCGGCCTGAGCATCCTATTGTCTGCCGCGGGCGGCACCGCCATTCTTTTTGGCAGCCCGCATCTCAAGGCCGATGCCGCAACGGATGCTTCCACACCCGCGCCAGCCGTTCCGGTTTCGGTCGCCAAGGCGGAGTCACGGCGGATTTCGACATGGGAGGAATTTTCGGGTCGTCTGGAAGCCATCGAGCGCGTTGAAGTGCGCCCGCGTGTCGGCGGTTCGATCCTCAAAGCCCATTTCCGCGAAGGCGCGATGGTCAAAAAGGGCGATCTGCTCGTCACCATCGATCCCGAACCTTATGAAGCGGCCGTCGAAAAAGCCAAGGCACAGATTTCCGCCGAGGAGGCCCGCCTTGCGCTGGCAAAGTCAGAACTGGATCGCGGACGCCAACTGGTGAGCAGCCGCACCATCGCCCAGAGCGGCCTTGACCAGCGCTCAAGCGCCTATGACGAAGCGCAAGCCAGCCTGCGTTCTGCCAAGGCGGCCCTTCGCTCCGCAGAACTTGATCTGCAATATACGCAAGTGCGCGCACCGATCACCGGCCGCGTCGGGCGTCTGGAAGTCACTGCGGGCAATCTGGTCGCGGCAAGCTCCGCCTCGCCCGTTCTCACCACACTCGTTTCGGTCGATCCGATCTATGCAAGTTTCAGCGCCAATGAAGAGGTTGTAACCAAGGCTCTGGCGAGACTGGCTGTATCGCCCGGCGGCAACGCGATCGAGCGCATTCCGGTGCAGATCGGCACCGCGGCCGATAATGGCACGCCGATTTCCGGCCATATCCAGCTGATCAATAACGAGGTTGACGCCACCACCGGCACCATTCGCGTTCGCGCGGCCATCGACAATCCCAATGGTCGCCTCATTCCGGGCCAGTTCGTGCGCATTCGCTTTGGCGAGCCGGAACCCGACGAAAAGCTGGTGATCAGCGACCGCGCGGTGTCCTCGGATCAGGACAAGAAGTTTGTCTTCGTCGTGGGCGCGGACAATCTGATCGAATACCGGCAGGTGACGCTCGGGCGCAATTATGACGGCCAGCGCATCGTGGAAAGCGGGCTGAAGGCGGGCGAAAACATCGTCGTCAACGGTTTGCAGCGGGTGCGCCCCGGCGTGCTGGTCGATCCGCAGCCCGTTTCGGAAACGCTTGCCAAAAACTGATTGAAACCGCGCACGCCTGAAACGCGCGCATAAACGCAACGAACCCAGCCTCTTCAACCCGCGAGAACACATGTTTTCGCGGGACAAGGTGGGTTTTTGCCTTCCCGCCTTAGAGGGGATAAAGCAATGAACTTTTCACGTTTTTTCGTCGACCGGCCGGTCTTTGCTGGCGTTCTGTCGGTCATCATCTTCATCGCCGGTCTGATCGGCATGACCAATCTGCCGATTTCTGAATATCCGGATGTCGTGCCGCCGCAGATCGTGGTGCGCGCAACATATCCCGGCGCCAATCCTTCCGTGATTTCCGAAACGGTGGCAACGCCCCTCGAAGAGCAGATCAACGGCGTGGAAGGCATGCTCTATATGCAGAGCCAGGCCACCGCCGATGGCGTCATGACGCTGACGGTGACGTTTGCACTCGGCACCGACCCCGATCAGGCACAGCAACTCATACAGAACCGCATTTCACAGGCCGAACCACGCCTGCCGACGGAAGTGCGCAACCTTGGCGTGACCACCGCCAAAAGCTCGCCCGACCTGACGCTGGTCGTTCATCTCATCTCGCCCGATGGGCGCTATGATGTGAATTACCTGCGCAATTATGCGGTTCTCAACGTCAAGGACCGCATTGCGCGTATTCCCGGTGTCGGACAGGTGCAGACTTTCGGCGGCGGCGATTATTCCATGCGCGCATGGATCGACCCGCAAAAGGCTGCCAGCCGCGGTCTTTCGGCCACCGATATCGCCAATGCCATCCGTCAGCAGAATGTGCAGGCCGCAGCCGGTGTGATTGGCGCCTCGCCTTCCCTCCCCGATCTTGACCTGCAGCTTTCCGTCAATGCGCAAGGGCGACTTCAGACACCGGAAGATTTCGCCAATATCGTCGTGAAGTCGGGCAATGAGGGCGAAATCACCCGGCTGGGCGATGTGGCGCGTCTCGAAATGGGCGCCGCCGATTATTCGTTGCGCTCGCTGCTCGACAACAAGACTGCCGTTGGCATGGGCGTATTTCAGGCTCCCGGCTCCAATGCGCTTGAAATCTCGGCCAATGTTCATGCGGCCATGGCGGATCTGAAGCGCACCATGCCCGAAGGCGTGGATTTCGATATCGTCTATGACACCACGCAATTCGTGCAGGCGTCGATTGAATCCGTCATCCATACGCTTCTTGAAGCCATCGTGCTGGTGGTGATCGTGGTGATCCTGTTCTTGCAGACATGGCGTGCCTCGATCATTCCGCTGGTCGCCGTTCCCGTGTCCATCGTCGGCACTTTCGCGGTCATGTATCTGTTCGGCTTCTCCATCAATGCGCTGAGCCTGTTCGGTCTAGTGCTTGCCATCGGCATCGTGGTCGATGACGCCATTGTCGTTGTGGAAAATGTCGAGCGCAATATCGAGCAGGGCCTCACGCCGATTGAGGCCACCTATCGCGCCATGCAGGAAGTGTCGGGACCAATCATCGCCATCGCCCTTGTGCTCGTCGCAGTCTTCGTGCCGCTTGCCTTCATCACAGGCCTCACCGGGCAGTTCTATCGTCAGTTCGCGTTGACCATCGCGATCTCGACCGTCATTTCGGCTTTCAACTCGCTCACACTCTCCCCTGCCCTCGCGGCACTTCTGCTGCGCGGACATGATGCGCCCAAAGACCGCCTGACCCGCATCATGGACAAGAGGCTTGGCTGGTTCTTCCGCCGCTTCAACCGCGTTTTCACGTCCGGCTCCGGGGCCTATGGACGCGGTGTCGGCACCATCCTTTCGCGCAAGTCGCTGGTGATGGGCGTCTATATCGTGCTGCTCGGCGTGACCTTCGTTCTCTTCCGCGCCGTGCCCGGCGGTTTTGTCCCGGCACAGGACAAGCAGTACCTGATCGGTTTCGCGCAATTGCCCGATGCCGCAACCCTCGACCGTTCGGATGACGTGATCCGCCGCATGAGCGACATCGCCCTCAAACATCCCGGCGTCGCCAATACCATCGCCTTCCCCGGCCTGTCGGTGAACGGTTTCACCAATTCGTCGAATGCCGGTATCGTCTTCTTGACGCTGAAACCGTTCGAGGAACGCACGACCAAGGCGCTCTCGGCAGACGCCATCGCCATGGATCTCAACCAGCAATACGGCGCCATTCAGGATGCCTTCATCGCCATGTTCCCGCCCCCGCCCGTGCAGGGTCTGGGGACGACAGGTGGCTTCAAGCTCCAGCTCGAAGACCGCAACGGGCTTGGGTTCCAGGCGCTTGACGAAGCCACCAAGGCATTTATCGCCAAGGCGTACCAGACGCCTGAACTGGCTGGTGTCTACACGAGCTACCAGATCAATGTGCCGCAGCTTTTTGCCGATCTCGACCGTGTGAAGGCGCAACAGCTGGGCGTTGCCGTCACCGATGTGTTTGAAACATTGCAAATCTATCTCGGCTCGCTCTATGTCAACGACTTCAATGCTTTCGGACGCACTTACAGCGTGCGCATTCAGGCGGATGCGAATTATCGCAGCCATGCCGAGGATATAGGCAAATTGAAAGTGCGCTCGCAATCGGGCGAGATGATCCCGCTGTCGGCACTTCTGAAAGTCGAGCAGACGGTGGGCGCCGAACGCGCCATCCGCTATAACGGCTTCCTCTCCGCCGATATCAACGGCAATCCGGCGCCCGGCTTCTCGTCGGGTCAGGCGCAGGCGGCCATTGAACGTATCGCGGAAGAAACCCTGCCCGCCGGCATTGCCTATGAATGGACCGATCTGACCTATCAGCAGATCCTGGCTGGCAGTTCGGGCTTTCTGGTCTTCCCGCTGGCGCTGCTGCTGGTCTATCTGGTGCTGGCCGCGCAATATGAAAGCTTTGCACTGCCGCTGTCGATCATCCTGATCGTGCCGATGGGCATCATGTCGGCCCTGACCGGCGTCTGGCTGACGGGGAGTGACAACAATGTCTTCACCCAGATTGGCCTCATCGTGCTGGTGGGGCTATCGGCCAAGAACGCCATCCTCATCGTTGAATTCG
>JAATGD010000280.1 GCA_015654965.1 Hyphomicrobiales bacterium | reverse complement strand
TCATGGCCCGCATTTCCGCCGCCGGTTTCAAGAATATCGGCCTTGTGACACTTCAGGAGCAGGATAGCTGACGCCATCATGAAGGCTGGCCTGACATCTTCTGTAGCACTCCACACCGTGGTCATCGCGCTGGGACTGTTTTCCTTTTCCTCGCCGAAGTCTTTCGACGTGCAGGATTCGGAATCTTTTCCCGTCGATATCGTTCCTATTGAATCCATCACGCAGGTTCAGCAGGGCGATAAAAAAGCGACCATGAAGGAAAAATCGGCACCTGTACCGACAACGCGTCCGCAGAGCGTTGCTGACGCCGAGAATTTTGGCGATCAGGAAATAGATAGCAAGACACCGCCGACGCCTGAAAACAAGCCCAAGCCTGTCGAGGCGGTAGAGGAGCCGAAGGCGCAGCCGGAGCCGGTCAAGCAGCCCGAACCCAAGCCTGATCCTAAGCCTGAGCCAAAACCGCAGGAAAAGCCGGTGCCGGTTCCTGCGACGGAAGTGCAGACCAAGCCTGAAGAAAAGCAGGACGTGAAGCCCGATCCGGTGGCGGATGCCATTGAAAAGCAGCCCGAGGCACCCGATGCACAAGCGCTGAAACTGCCGGATAATGTTCCCGCACCGCAGGCAAAGCCCAAGCCACCGCAGGCGCAGACGGCAAAGACACCGGATCGCAAGCCGACAGAAGAGCAGAAGAAGAGCCAGACCGCTTCGCAGACATCGCAATCCAAGAACGATGCGATTGCCGATGAGGTGGCAGCCCTTCTCAACAAGCAGAAACCATCTGGTGGCGGTGCCAAGCGCTCGACCGATCAGGCATCTTTGGGCGGCAAGAAGAATACGGGTGGTTCAAAACTCTCGCAGAGCGAAATGGATGCGTTGCGCGGCGCGATTTCCAAGTGCTGGAATATACCTGCCGGTGCGGCAGACGCGCCGGGACTGGTTGTCACGGTCAAGATGAAGCTGGCGCAGGATGGTTCGATCGAAGGCACGCCACAGGTGACATCGGGCGGTGGAGCCGATGGTGTCGGTCGTGCGGCGGCTGAAAGTGCGCGCCGCGCGGTGATGCGTTGCGCCCCCTATAATCTGCCCGTCGATAAATATGATTCATGGTCGGAAGTGATTGTCAATTTCGACCCGAGCGAGATGTTCTGATCGGTCTGCCGGTCATTAACCCATGGATGTCCAAAAGACTGCCCCGACTATTGGCAAGGACAAAAGAGGTCTAAGAAGACATGAAAATCGGCATTATGAAAACTAAGATCCGAACGGTGCTTTCGGCTGTTGCGTGCGTGTTTGCCGCAAGTCTGATCGCCACCATGCCCGCGCGCGCCGTGGTGGAGATCAATATCAACAAGGGCGTGGTCGAGCCGCTGCCGATTGCGATCACCGATTTTCTTTCGGCCGATCAGCTTGGCGCCAATATTACTTCGGTGATTGCCGCCGACCTTGAACGCTCTGGTCTTTTCGCTCCCATCAACAAGGGCGCTTTCATCGAAAAAATTTCCAATCCCGATGCGGCTCCGCGTTTCGAGGACTGGAAGGTCATCAATGCGCAGGCGCTGGTTACGGGCCGCATCACCAAGCAGCCGGACGGCAGGCTCAAGGCGGAGTTTCGCCTGTGGGATACGTTTGGCGGCCAGCAGCTGATCGGCCAGCAGTTTTTCACCACGCCCGACAACTGGCGTCGTGTCGCCCATATCATTGCCGACGCCATCTATGAGCGCCTGACGGGTGAAAAGGGCTATTTCGATACGCGTATCGTTTTCGTGGATGAATCCGGTCCCGCCCAGAAGCGCGTGAAGCGTCTGGCGATCATGGATCAGGATGGCGCCAATGTACGTTACATCTCCGATGGCCGCAGCATTTCACTGACGCCGCGTTTTTCGCCCAACCGTCAAGAAGTGACCTATATGTCCTTTGAGGGCGGTTCTCCGAAGGTGTATCTGTTGCAGCTCGAAACCGGTCAGCGCGAGCTTGTCGGCAATTTTCCGGGCATGACCATTGCACCGCGCTTTTCTCCCGATGGGCAGAAGGTGGTGATGAGCCTGTTGCAGGATGACGGCAGCGCCAATATCTACACCATGGACCTGCGCAATCGCACCACAACCCGCCTGACCAACAGTCAGGCTATCGACACCGGCGCATCCTATTCGCCCGATGGCTCGCAGATCGTCTTCACGTCGGATCGTGGCGGTCGCCCGCAGCTTTATGTCATGGGGGCGGATGGTTCTGGCCCACGCCGCATCTCGGCGGGTGACGGCAGCTATTCGACGCCGGTCTGGTCGCCGCGCGGTGATCTGATCGCTTTCACCAAGCAGTCGCAGGGCCAGTTTTCGATTGGCGTCATGAAGACGGATGGTACGGGCGAGCGTCTGCTCACCTCAGGCTTTCATAATGAAGGCCCTACATGGGCGCCGAATGGTCGTGTCCTGATGTTCTTCCGCAAGGCAGCGGGCGCAGGCGGTCCACGCCTGTTCACCATTGATCTGACGGGCCGTAACGAACGGCAGATCCAGACCCCGAATTTTGCGTCCGATCCAGCCTGGTCGCCCTTACTTGAATAGGGGCTTGAATAGGATGCTTGAATAGGGAAATCAGTCCTTGTTACAAGAGTTGAAGGCGCGAAGCATGGGCTTTGCGCCTTTTTTGCTGTTTTGCCATAGAGCAGGTAGAAAAGCCGTGTTTCTGCCGCATTTTACCAGCAAGGCCTAAAACCAGAATTGCCGCCGGAATTTGTCTGGTTGATATGGTGGCAAGCCATTATTAACCATATCTCTTGATGCTGCATTAACCTCGATATGATTATTGGAGGTTAAGCAGGAACATTCAATTTTAAGGAGCCTCGGCCCATGCGCCGCATCCAGTCGCTTGCACGTAGCCCGATCGCTATTGCCCTTTTCATGTCGCTCGCCGTTGCCGGTTGTGCGTCGAAGAAAAACCTTCCCAACAATGCCGGTGATCTGGGTCTCGGTGCGGGGGCAGCAACGCCCGGTTCCGCACAGGACTTCACCGTCAATGTCGGCGACCGCATCTTCTTCGATCTCGACTCGTCGATGATCCGTGGCGATGCCCAGCAGACCTTGTCGAAGCAGGCGCAATGGTTGCAGCGCTATCCGCAATATTCGATCACCATCGAAGGCCATGCGGATGAACGCGGCACACGCGAATATAACCTTGCACTCGGCCAGCGCCGTGCTGCCGCGACCCGCGACTTCCTCGCATCGCGTGGCATTCCGACCAGCCGCATGCGCACCATCTCTTACGGCAATGAGCGTCCGATCGCTGTCTGCGATGCCGATTCCTGCTGGTCGCAGAATCGCCGCGCCATTACCGTCCTGAACGGTGGCTGATCATCCGGCGCTTTATCGCATTTTATTGCCTGCAGTTTTCTATTTTGAAAGCGGCATTTGAAGGCAGAAACCATGCGATATCGCAACAGTCAGACAAGAAAGACGGCCTTCGGGCCGTTTTTTACGTTTTGAGGTTAGCGAAGAGGCATTTCGACAAATTTTGGCCGAAGTCACGGGTGTCATAGAGCAAAAGCGCCTTTGCTTTTCATGGATTTGCTCTAAAACGAAATCTGTGTGCCGCAATCAGGCACGGCACAAAATAACCGCCTTCTTTTTATATCAGAAAAGGCGAATGAAGAATGAGGCAACCAATGAGAAAAGTGACGCTGGCTTTGGTCCTGCTGCCGCTTTTGGCAAGTGCTCCAGTTCTGGCGGCATCTGTTTCTTCGCAGGAAGGAACCGTTCAACTGGCACAGGCCGGCAATCAAGGCACGTCGCAATATACGCAGCAGGTGTGTGATCTGGCCCGGCAGAATGCGCATTCCTATTCGCGGATATTGCAGCTTCGCGACAGGCTGGTGCAAACCCAGCGCGAGAATGATGCCCGTTTTCAGGCTTTGGAAAAGGGTAATGGGGGGGCGCGCTCAAGGGTCAATGTCGGCTCGACGGCCGTTCTTGACGATGTGATGCAGAGTGGTGGAGCGTCCGGGCAGAACGGCGCTTATCAGAGTGCGGCCATGATGCAGGAAATGCTGCGCAACCTGACCGGCAGGGTCGAGGATGTGGACACGCAGATCACCTTTACCATCGACCAGTTGCAGAAAACGCAGGAAGACAATGCATTCCGGTTTGAAGAACTGGAAAAGAAGAATGGCATTTCCTCGCCCTCTGCACGCAATGGGACAGGACAGGCGGCGTCTTCAGCACCCGGGGCTGACCTTTGCGCGCAAGAGATGACCAATGCGGGTGATATTGCGGCAACGCTTGGCATGCGCGCGGAAGCGATGAATTTCCAGATTCTGGAAATGCAGGACCAGATGCAGAAATTGCAGGAAGATTATGAGCGGCGTTTCGAGGCACTGGAAAGTGGCAAACGTGCCGATGCAGCCGTGCCTTCCCATGATCAGGGGGGGCAGGCCACAGGCGAGGGCGGGGATACCGCGCTCGCCGGTGCGACACCATCGCCAGATCAGTCTCAAAATCAAGGCACCGATTCCGCTGCCATTGGCTCCGATGCGCCTGTACAGGGTGGTCCTTCAAGAGGGGAACCGCCACAGACGCTTGGATCGATCCGTTTCGATACCAATGGCAACGTAATCGGTGAAACGATGAATGTCGCGCCGCGTCCGGTTGATCAGGGTGCCTTGCCCGGCGTGCCGAACGGCCAGCAAAATACCGAAACTGGCACGGCGGTCGCGTCCCTGCCCATGGCTGATAATCCGAAAACGCTTTATGAGGCTTCGTATCAGCATCTGATGGCGGGCGACTACAAGGCGGCGGAAGCAGGCTTTCGTGCGCATGTGAAGCAATATCCGGCCGATCCGCAGACGGCGGAAGCTCGTTTCTGGCTTGGAGAATCGCTATATGGTCAGGGACGTTATCCGGAAGCTGCGACGGTTTTTATCGATACGCAGAAGGAATATCCCGATTCCAGACGAGCGCCGGAAAACATGTTCAAGCTTGGCATGACCCTTGAGAAAATGGACAATCATGACGTTGCCTGCGAAACATTCGCCCAGATTCCGCAGCGATATCCCAAGGCGGCGCCAGCGATCCTCAAACGTGTCGCGGATGAGCGTTCGCGCGTGAAGTGCTGATTGCGGGGCATTTCGTGAGGTTTACGTCCGATGCGCTGTTTCGTCCTTTCAAGCTGACGCGTAGCAAAACCATTATTGCCGCCGTTTCTGGT
>JAATGD010000272.1 GCA_015654965.1 Hyphomicrobiales bacterium | reverse complement strand
CGGTC
Source organism: Hyphomicrobiales bacterium (assembly GCA_015654965.1). Classification (GTDB taxonomy): domain Bacteria; phylum Pseudomonadota; class Alphaproteobacteria; order Rhizobiales; family Rhizobiaceae; genus Brucella. The sequence continues at coordinate 2,524 of JAATGD010000272.1, read as the reverse complement.
GGCAAATTGCGGTTGATGACCGTTATACACGTAGATTGGCATCAGCTTTCCTCCATCAAAGAATCTCGAAGCAAGATGCGCTATTTCTCGTGGGAACGGAATGCGGCTTTCAGACAATCGACAGGTGCGATCAGCTGCGGATAAAGCGTACCACGCTTTATCGTAAGCACATGGATTGCTTTGCCATTTGACTGGGCAGCCTTAAAAGTAACGTGTGATCTTTAAGCCAATAAAAAACGCCCTCCCTGCAAAGCAGAAAGGGCGTTTTTGTTCATCGCAACGGATCTCAGAGATCGACGTCGAGAATAGCCATCGAGAAGTTGTAGGAGAGTTCGCCTTCGTCCTCATCCTTGTAGACAAGACCCAGAAACTCGTCATCCAGATACAGCTCGGCGGAATCGTTCTTACGTGGACGCGCCTTCACCTGAAGGCCCTGATTGTTGAAAGTCCGCTTGAAATAGGCGTCGAGTTTTTTGAGTTCTTCGGGTTTCAACCGGCTTCTCCTGATATTGATTTGAGGCCGGTTTAATGCACCCGCCCCTATGTTATGTAAAGCACTAACGCATGCATTGATGCATGCATGCACGAATAGTTATAAGCCGTTAAGAGCAATATAGGCCGCCCACTATAAAAAACCAGAAGACGGACCTATTCGCGGTTTTTTGAAATCGGTCGCGCGATCAGATGCCTTCGCCGAACATATGTTCACCGAATGCTGCTTCGCTCAACATCTGATCCATGACGCGTGACGGCTCAGAGCAACCGCTTTCACCAACCACCTTTGCAGGCACGCCTGCAACAGTCGCATTTTGCGGAACGGGCTTGAGCACAACCGAGCCGGCAGCGATTTTTGAGCAGTTACCTACTTCGATATTTCCAAGAATTTTCGCTCCTGCACCAATCAGCACACCGTGACGGATTTTTGGATGACGGTCGCCACTCGCTTTGCCTGTACCACCGAGTGTCACACCATGCAGGATCGAGACATTATCTTCGATCACAGCCGTTTCGCCAACAACAAGCCCCGTGGCATGATCAAGGAACAACCCACTGCCCAACTGTGCAGCTGGGTGGATATCAGTCTGAAAAATTGAAGAAGAGCGGCTTTGCAGATAGTACGCAAAGTCCTTGCGCCCTTCTTTATAAAGCCAATGTGCCAGACGATGGGTCTGGATCGCATGAAAACCCTTGAGATAAAGAACAGGGTCCATGAAACGATTATAGGCAGGATCGCGATCATAAACCGCCTGAATGTCCACCCGCACGATATGTGACCATTCCGGGTTTGCCTCTAGCATGGCATCGAATGTCTGGCGCAGAATATCTGCACTCACGTCAGCATGTCCCAAACGCTCCGCAATACGATGCATCACGGCATCTTCAAGCGTCGACTGGTTGATAATGGTCGCGTAAAGAAACGTTCCAAGCACAGGGTCGTTCTTGGCAGCTTCTTCCGCTTCTGCGCGGACGGAATGCCAAATCGGATCAACCTGCCCCAAAGACGAGGATACTTTCACGTTCGTACGAGCTGACATTATGAATGCTCCAATTTTGCTAAATGCGGCGACTGAACACTCCCGTTGCTCGTGTGCCTGCATCGCAATGTGAGTTCAGCGAATAACATATCTCAAAATGCAGTGCCATTACACAGCATAAATTGTTATCGCAGCTGAATGAAATCCGGCGTAACGGCCATCAAAGATGGTTTTCTTTCAAAAAGGCCAGGACGCCGTTTTTATAGACCTTATCACCCACCGCTAACATGTGATCGCGGTCAGGGATATCGAGTGCTTGGCCATTTGGCAGCATGTCTGCGAGTTCCTGTGCGCTTCCTGCAATATCGTCAGTCGTACCAACCGCTACAAGGACAGGCTGCAAGATACGCGCAATTGCCTCGGCAGAAACCAGTTCTTTGGATGTGATGACACAGGCGGCGAGAGCAATCCGGTCGCTCTTGGTCTGATCGGCAAATTTACGGAACATCAGTCCGCGTGGATGGGTGATGGTTGATGGATCTTCAGCCAGCAGCGCTTCACCAATCGGCTCCCAGTCGCCAGCGCCGGTTACCATACCGATACCAAGGCCACCGAACACTGCACTTCGAACACGATCCGGATGTTCAATTGTGAGAAAAGCGCTGATGCGCGCGCCCATCGAGTATCCCATCACATGCGCTTTTTCGATGCCAAGATGATCCAGCAGTGCTGCCGCGTCACTCGCCATCGCGCTCGGTGTATAGTCATCTGCTTCATGGCTTTTCGCTGAAAACCCATGGCCACGATTGTCTATAGCAATCACACGATAACCAGCTTCAGTCAGTGTCCGAAACCAACCGGGTGACACCCAATTGACAAGACTTGACGAGGCAAAGCCATGAATGAGCAAGATCGGATCGCCTTCTCCGTCCTGACGATACGCAAGACGCAAACCATCATGTTCGAAATATTCGATATCGAGCGCGCTCAATTTTGTATTCCTTTTGATTTTTAGATGCGTGGTGTCGAAGCATTTCCGCAAAGATGCG
>JAATGD010000064.1 GCA_015654965.1 Hyphomicrobiales bacterium | reverse complement strand
TTGACGTTCGCGAAATCCATCATTGAAGTGTAATCGGCCTTGAAGCGCTCAATGGCTCCCGGATCGAATCCTTCAAGAGGCCTTTGCTGTGCGGCCTGCAATGCGGTTCGTTCTTCTTTCGGATCGACAAGCAACGGCATCAGTTGTCACCCCGCAAATCAAGAACGAAGGAACCGCCCGATGCACTGGTCGCATATGTCGGCGCATTCTCCAGCCCGAATTCCAGAAGGTATCGACCGTCACCAACTGCACGCAGGCGGCCATGGCGGCGAAGATCGCTTGCCGTGATTTGCTGCCCATCCGCTGTGGTTGCACCCGACAGGGCATCGTCAGAAAGACCGGTAATGAGATTGTCGAAATCTTCCTGCGCCATGCCATAGCGCGGCGCGATGATGGATTGACCGTTGAAGTCGACCAATCCGCCGGTCACTTCATTGACCGCCTGTGTCATGCGATCCTCTTTGAAGGAGCCGGACGTATCGCCAGAAACCGAACTCAGGTCCGCATACCGGGCGCGCGCGGATTCCAGAAGCATTTGCCGGGAACCCTCCAGACCAGTGCCGAAGGCTTGAGGCGGCAGAATATCGTCAATCTTTTTCTTATTGTCGTTTGTCTCTTTAGGTGCATAGAGCGGGTTTTCCTTGAGCAATGCCTGACCACGAAGAACGCCTTCCGCAACTTGCGGATTGACCTGATAGAGAGCGCCCGCACTGGCGGCGACACGGGAATTGGCATCCCCGGCAAGCGCCGTCATTGTCGCTTTGTATGTCCGGGGAGACAGGTTTTTCGACATCGAACCGAAAAGCGCCGCCTGTTCGGCTGGCGTGCCTTGCGTCATTACCTGATTGAGAACGGTCTTATCCTGCGGACGAAGTGCGGAGGCGTCGGGCTGGATCATTCCGCGCGCCTGCAACAGATCAACGGTTTTCTGCCGGGCGGCGAATGCAGCGCCAACAGCATCAGGACCGGCGGCGACATCGAGCGGCGGAACCTGTTCAGCCCACTGCCGTTGAGCGGCGAACCCGATGGGATCATTCTTCATCGCTTCTGCCGTGCGCTTGGCTGTGCGTTCTGCGGCTTCCATGATCTGTTGTTGTGCCACGGTCGCGCCGTCGCCTGCATCGACCTTCAATTCATCCAGAATTGCGGCGGCCTGTTGCGGCGGCATGGCTGCAAACATGCCCGCTGCATCTTCGCTGACCATGTAATTTGTCACTTCCCGGCGGAACTGCGGATCATCAATGACGGAAAGCTGGCGGGACAAAAGCGAAATCTCATTCGCCGCCGGGGGAACGCCTTTTGCGATACCATCCTTCATATCCCCCCAAAGGTCTTTCGCATCGGCGGTTACACCGGAGCGATAGGCCTTTATGACATCTGGATCGATGGAAGGACGCGAGCCGCCACCGGCAGAGCCGCCGCGTGTGCTATCATCCTCGATATGCCAGTTCTCGTTTGCCAAAGGAAATTTCAACCCGAAATCCTTGGCGTGAGAATGCAGCCATTGCACCACTTCGGGAGGCGCATTTTTCAGGCTTTGACCATTATAGGAAAGGTCCGCCGCCGTGCCGTGGTTGTGGTTTGAGCCTTTGGAGCCAGCAACGCCGGGCGGCGGCGCGACCCATTTGCGTGCTTCAGCAACAGAACCATATTTTTTCAGAGCATTATTCCAAAGCTCTGTCTGGCGCTCGACAGATCGTGCACCTGAATAGATACCAAGCTTTTCTGAAATGCCGGGCGGGGCAGACTGAATCAGCGCAGCAAGTTTGTTGCCGAAACCGGCGTTCATTCCGTCGATATGGCTGGCATCCTTATTGCTGCGCGAAAGCAAAAATGCGCGCGCCTGCGATGGGCCGGACTGACCAAACGTCTGCCCTGTAGATTTGAAGGTGCCGGATTGTCTGAGAACCTTTTTATAATAGTCTGCGGATTCTCGTGGAATGACACTATCGTCGCGACCGGCGGCAAGCCATGCATCGGCGCGGGTGGAACCACCATATAGGCAATAAGCGCGGCTTCTTCATCGCCATTGTATCGAGCCAATTGCTTGTCGAGATAATGCTTTCCATAGCGACGGCTGACATCTTCACGTTTCAGATAAGCCTGCTGTTCGGCCTCGGTACCATCAACGGGATAATTGGCATCGCCCAATTCCCCGGCAATTTCCACGCCGGTATCTGGCATGACCTGAGCCAGCCCGGCAGCCCCCTTGTCCGATACCGCGTTCGGATCGCCCGAACTCTCGACGCCGATCAAGCGTTCAAACAGGCCATTCCCGGAAACATTGATCCCATTCGCAGCCGCAACGCCACGCTCCAGAGCGCCGACACGCGCATCAGGTGATGACAGGTTGAATTGCTGGATAGTCTGCGCTGCCCGGCGCTTGGCCTGCAAATCGAGCGCACCGGCAACATCGCCACCGCGCGCGAGGTTTGCAATCGTCATGTCGATATCGGGATTGTCGATCCCTACACCTTCATCAAGCAGTTTCTTATAATTTGTCGCCTGATCCTGAACAGGCTTCAACGCAACTTTCTGTTCGGCCACAAACCCGGTAATGCGCTGTTCAGCCAGCCCGGCATATTGACGGCGTTCGGCTGGCGACAGGTGCAGCTTTTCATCCGTCAGAATGCGTTCGGCTTCCTGCTGTGCCGCGCGCACGCCGCGCGTGGTCAGCGTCTTGTCGATCTGGCCGACAACCGCCTCGCTCATGTGTCGGGATTCGACACGCTGCATTTCCATCTGGGCTTGCTTTTCCGAAACCGTGAATTCCGGGTTATTGGCAAGCTCACCATAGAGGGATTTCAATTGGCTCTGTTTTTCCAGATATGCCGATGTGCCGGTGCCGCCAGCGCGAGCCAACGCCGCCATGTCGTTATCAAGAAACTGGATTTCGGTCTTGATGTCGTTTTCAAAGACTGTCAGATCACGCTTGCGCTTCTGCTCGGAAACGCCGAGGCCGAATTGCTGACCTGTCGTTTCCAGAACCGTTTTCAAGCGTCCGCGATATTCTTGAGGGGTATTGCTCAGAAGTTGGTTTGAAAAACCCTTCCATGAAGAACCAAAAGCGGTAACATCGCCTTTCGATGCTTCTGAAAGGGCTTGGCCTTGGTTACGGATATCGCCCATGATCCGCGCGGTATAAGCTTGATCGGCGGCGCGATTATATGCCTGCCCGGACTTCGACCAATCGGAACGGCGATCAACCTGTAACGTCCCTTTTTCATCGCGATAAACCGCGTCCGAACCTTCCTGATCGGCCTTGATGACGGCTTGCTCTTCCAGTTTCGTGCCAATCGTTCCCATCGCATCGGCAATCTGCATATACGGATTGGCAGCCGCCGCGCCGGATACTGCCGATTGCGGCCCCTGAAAAATGGCGGTGCGGTCTGAAACTCTGGGAAGACGGGCCATGTTTTACATTCCGAAGAAATAAGGGAGGGATTTTGCCGTGCCACCAAGCAAGGATGTCATCGCGGAATTACGGAATGTCTTGGCGTCCTGCTCGCTCTGGTCTGCCTGAATACGGCGGCTGGCAACATCGCGCGTGCGATTGCGCTCACTGACACGTTCGTTTTCCGCTTCAATGGCTTGACCTGTCGGGCTATTGGCGGCAACGCCGGTCCCTGCGCGGATCGCACGGATATTGTTTATCGTGGAACTCAGTTCTTCGCGATAGGACTGGTCAATCTGGTTGGCCTGAATGCGTCCAGTCGCTGCGGCATTCTTGGCCTGTTGTGCCTGTTGGTTAGAGCCGACCGCGCTGCCGTATCCAGACAGCAACATTGAACCGCCAGTCAGTGCGAGGGATATTGGATCAGCCATCAGATCGTAACCTCTGTTGTCAGTTCGAGCATCTTGAAGCGGCCCGGTATGGTTTTGCTGATCGTATATTCGGGATCATAGGAGCGCCCGACCTCGCGATAAGTGAAAACGCCGGTTCGCTTCGGCATAGGCAAAGATGTATCCTCGCCACCAAGCCACGTGCAAAGCACCTTGTTCCCGACCTTAAATTCTTGGCAGTCGCGAACCTTAATATTGACCTTGCCGATCTTGCGGCGGCGCTGTCTCTGGCCAAATGCCTCGCCACCCTCGAAGTCTGTAAGGTTTGGCATCAGGTACCAGTCAAATTCCTTGCCGACGACAATTTCGGAATAGCCGGAGACATCAACGGTATTACTGGGACCAACAACGAAGTCGCCAAGGTAAAACCCATCGGCCATGATTTGAACGGTTTCGCCAACAGGGAAAGGCAAGCCGCCCGTGCCACCATAGACGACAGAACAATCAAGCTCGCGAGATGTGTCTATGCGCTCTGCAACATAAAGCGATGTGCCGACAGTGTCGTAACGTGTGGAAAAAATCACATCTCCAAAGCGTGCCGACACCGAATTGACATGACCGGAACCACCCCACAGACGCCAGCCAACGAACTCCCGCTCATTGCTGTACTGTCCGACAACAACGGTGCCGTCTTCATTGACGACAAATATCTGACGGGCTGCGTTTTTCGGTGTGCCGTAATTGCTGGCAAGGCTTTTGACGCCATTGAACAAATGTCGATGGAATTGTGAAATCTCTGTTGCCACATATGGCCGTGCTGTTTGTCCGGTTGCCGTGATCGCATAGATACCTGTCAGCGATTCATCGACAAACAAAACGCCTTCGGTGACTTCGACCGGCTTGATGTTGGCAACCTCCCCGGCATAGAGACGGCGGAACTCGACCGATCCCGGAGAGAGCGGCGTTTCAACAGAAATAGGGATATAGAAAACACCCGTATCGGTGATTGCAAATTCATCATATCCGCCGACCACATGAAAAACCTGACAATCAGAATCGATCAGTTCAAAGATTGCTCCAGTCGCATCGGCATTGACCTGTAAGTCAAAAGGGTCAGAAACAGTTGACCATATGATTGCCTGTTTCAGTTGCGGAAAATTACTGAAAATAATCCGTTGCCGGTCTTTGGAAACGGACTGCGGCCACCCCCTGTAAGGGGACATGAACTGTTCATCCCACTGTGTCGTCGCACCGGAAGGGGCTGGATAGTTGGTGTCGTTGAGAACCTTTGCATCCGCATTCGGTCCTACAACGCGATCCTCTTCATCGAGTTCTCGCCATCTATTCAAAATGACGATTTCTATGTTGTTAAGAGGAGCAGGATTAACCCCGATCACTTCTCCTTCAATCCCGCTGATCGACGTTTTTACGATTTGCCCGACAAGGAATGTTCCTTCATCTAGATTGTCCAGAGGAATATAGATTGTCCTGTTGAGGGTATCCAAACATTGAGCGGTCCCCTCAGTCGAAGAAATAACAGAGGTAATCCGCAACTGCTTTCCGGTGTAACGGAATATCGATCCTACATGCGATGGGTTCAAAACTGGCGCAGAGAAATAAACGCTGATGTTTCCTTGAATACCGCTTGGGCGCATTGTGATGCCATAGTCGGCAAACTGGTAAAAAGGTGCGTGAAGAAGATTATCAATCCCAGTCCGGAACTCATAATTGCGGATTGACCAAGCCTGTGTCTCTTTGTTGATTTCAATGACTTGAGGCCGCATATTTGGCCCTGTCACAAAAATCATATTATCATTGGACACCCACACCAATTCATCCAAAATTGCCGATGTCCAAGGTGCCGCAAGATTGGCTATAACCTGACCGGCTTCATTGCGCACTGTGGCGCGCTGATGAGCGAATGTTACAGAATGGCGAATATCCGGCAGCAAACGGAAATCATCACGCACCCCCTCGTCCTGATAGAGATAGCTTCGACCATACCGATTTTCGATTGCGCCGGTTCGCAGCGACTGCATGTTCAGGGATTTGCGTTCCCCGTACTTGAAAACATCAGTGTCGTCGCGGCGCTCACCGTCCGGGTCGATTTCGCCCGCCGACCAGTCACGTTGACGGATGACCTGTTTTGCAATGCTCATACCCGCCTCGTGCGTCTGGCTGCCGATATCTTGGAGCGGTACATGTTGCGGGCCGGGTTCTGCTGATCGAGATGAGGACGGGCCATGACAAGCCAGTCGTCGGCTCGTCGCTCCCTGCTATCGGCTTCCTTGAAATCTTCATTGAGGCCACGAAGGATTCCAGCCTCAACTCGCAAGGTCAGGATTTGCTCTGCCATGGGGTGCCAGATCGCGCCCGGCGCTTCGCGAACGACCTTGGCATATATCTCATCCGCATGTCGGCAACTGAGCGTGAAACCCATGATCTCATAATCAACGAGCAGCACGCTACGATAATAGATTTCCTTTACGTGCAGGACTTGCGGCGGCGGCGGGATACGGAAACAGTGATCCGGGAAAGTCCGGGATTTGTTTTCACTGTCCGGCGCGCGCACAAGCTTTTCCATCGTGGTCGCGAACGGCCATGTATGGATTGAGGATAGAAGCTTGATCGCAGCATCGAACGCCGTGTCGGCAACGAGATATTCGTCCGACCCTTCGTAAAGCGTGTTTACGCGGTTATTGCCGGTGTTGATGAGTGCGTTGTTGAGAACGGTCAATTTATCCATGTGCGGAATTTGGCTGAGGATCGAAAGACCGGCAAAGCACAGGACAGATATGCGAAAAGGCCGGAGGCGTTAAACCCCCGGCCTTCTGAGCAGCGCGTGCCGCGATGGAGAGCCGCGCCGCGTCAGCCTTTATTCTGATCGGCCTTGGCTTTCTGTTCTGCATCAGCCTTGGCCTTCGCATCGGCATCCGCTTTTGCCTT
>JAATGD010000081.1 GCA_015654965.1 Hyphomicrobiales bacterium | reverse complement strand
GGCCGGGAGGGCTGAGCAATCGCGCTGTCGCTTCCTGGCCTTCACACCGCTCGCTTAAGCTATGCCAATGTCGGCGAACTGAACAGAGACCTTATCCAACGCTCGAGTTTCAGTTCCAGCATTTCATGGCACGCGTAGCCCGCGCAGACCGCTGTAACGGCCATGACAGCGATCGATAGCGAAGGCGCCATGTGCAGGTGCGATTTCCTGATCACAACGCCCATGCCAGAAAACACGAAAGGGTGGGAGAGGTAAATGGAGTAGGAAGCATCGCCGATCTTTTTCAGCACGCGCGAGATCAGTCCGACTCCGGCTCTCGCCACCACCGCGTCCAGGCTAACAAAGCCCGCGAAGAGCAGTGCGTACGGAAGGCCGTACCACAATACCCGGTTACCAACGTGATTGATAAACAGACCGATAACAAGCGTCGCAATGCCTGTTATGAACAGCCCAACGTCGAGTGCCCGCGAGTGCTGCAACTGATTGATGTACCGATATGCACCAATACCCATGACGAATTCGAGAAGCAACTGCCCGGTCAAGGCCTGCAACGTCGGATCACCTGGTTTGAGCAGGGCGCCGAACGCTACCATGGCAACAAGCGCCGCCGCGACTGCGCTGAGTCGCCAGTCGCGCCCGATCCACAGTGACATCGCGAAGACAAGATAGAACAGAAACTCATAGCTCAACGTCCAGCCGTTCTGGATCAAAAACACGTCGCCGGTTGGAATCAGGGTAAAGGAATTGATTATTGTCGTTGTCCCGCCGCTGCTGTTCACCATATCTGGACTGACGATATAAACGGCGAGCGCCGCCAAGGTCAGTGTCCAGTACAGAGGTATGATGCGTTTGACGCGTGCCCAAAGGAAATCCCGTGCGGTAGTTTCCCGACGCGCCGTGATGTGGCACATGATGAAACCCGAAATAATGAAGAAGAGATCGACTCCCGACACGCCGAATTGCCCCTCTCCGCCTGATCCCGACAGCTGCCCCTGTTTGTGGATCGCATGATGAATGAGGACGAGAACCGCCGCCAGACCTCGCAGATATTGAACTGAAATGAGCATCAAGAACCCCCGTGCTTCATACCGTTTTTGTAAATTTCCGGAAATGTTCGATGTTCCGGAGGACCGCTCCAGGGATTTCACGTGCCGTCGGTTTCATGCCGCAATGAAATTTCACGCCACGCGTACTCTCTTCTGAATGTCCATTTTTCTCACGCCCCGATCAAATATATGTTCAATTATCGCGACGAAAATTACGACAAGTAAAAATCGATTGGTAGAGAAGCCGGCTAAAGCGGGATCTCCATTTCTAAATAAAAACCAGCAATACATGATGAAAATCATATAGGCGCTCAAGAAGAACCACGCTTTTTGTGTTCGTTGTTTAAGCCAGCGATCCACGCGCCCAATGACGAATCCAAGGGCGATGCCGTACGGGATCAGCCCGATCCAGCCGAAAACGAGAAATGCGTATCCGAATATCGTCGGAGGAATTCCCCAGCCTGTGATGCCCATTGAACGCTCAATGAGTATGTGATCCAGAGGCATATATGAGCTGTAGGGTACGAACGGCGAAACCAGGGCCATGACATGAAGCCATCCGTAATCGTAGCCCGTTAAAGCGACGCCATTCTGATACACGTTAATGATTTGATCCAGCACCCAGAATTCCGCGGTATCGAGCAAAAGCAACGGGACCTCGGCCAGATTGTCGAGCTGAAATCCCGATCTGACGAGGAACAGCATGAAGAGCCCTGCGGCGGCCCCGAGACTTATGGCGGCGAGTTTTTTCAGCTTGACCAGCGACTTCTTTGCAACCAGAGCAACGATAATAGCCATCAGGACTTCGAACGCGTATTCGCGCTTTATGAAGCCAATAGCCATTACCAACGCAATTCCGCACAGGATGAGATAAAAAAATGCCAGTTTTGGTGATTTTTTAATTGAAAAAGATGCGGCGCTGATGATGGTAAATCCCGCAATCAAGGTATAGATCGATCCGTTCTTGCTGGCGGATGCAACTTCGTCCTGAACGGTTGCGAAATAGGTTTCTGCGTTGTAGTTTTCGATCAGACCTCCTACGCCGCCAACCGAATTCAAATAGCTCAGGAAGAACAGCATGGAGCAGCAAATCAAAAACAGACCTGCCATTACCGCGAATTTTGACCCCGTGGCCGGGGCTGCGAGGGGCACCTTGTTGGTGCCGCTTAAATCTATCCCTAACAAAAAAGCATAGACGAAGAGAACCGTTCCAATGATCCATTGATTGTCGTCGCCAAGATTGAATCCCGAAAATGTATCGATTAATCCCAATATCACCATTGCCGCCCGGGGGAGAACGTAGAGAGCGAACACGATGAGCATGACGAATGGCGGTCCGGCAAGGTTCTTCTTCGTTGCCTGTAACAACGAACACACAATGATCGCTAATGACACGATTCCCAGGACGGGGTAGATCTGAGCGCCCAATGCGGCGAAGAGCGCGCTCAGCCCAAGCAGAAAATTCAGCGGGAGCACCGTTCGCGGTGCCCTATATGTTCCAGGAGCTGTCATCGTTGCCCG
>JAATGD010000033.1 GCA_015654965.1 Hyphomicrobiales bacterium | reverse complement strand
CCGGTCTGAAGTGTATTCAGGGCAAGGGCATCGTCAATTCGATCTCGCTCAAAGAGGGCGAGGAAGCCTTTTTGCATCATGCGCGTCTGGTTCGTGCCTATGGCGCTGCCGTCGTCGTCATGGCGTTCGATGAAACCGGACAGGCGGACACGGAAGAGCGCAAAGTCGAAATCTGCGCCCGCGCCTATAAGATTCTGACCGAACAGGTCGGCTTCCCCCCCGAAGACATCATTTTTGATCCCAATGTCTTTGCGGTGGCAACCGGCATTGAGGAGCATAATAATTACGGCGTCGATTTCATCAATGCGACGAAGCGCATTACCGAACAACTGCCGCATGTGCATATTTCGGGCGGTGTATCGAACCTCTCCTTCTCGTTTCGCGGCAACGAGCCGGTGCGCGAGGCGATGCATGCCGTCTTCCTCTATCATGCCATTCAGGTCGGCATGGATATGGGCATCGTCAATGCGGGCCAGTTGGCCGTCTATGACACGATCGACCCGGAATTGCGTGAGGCCTGCGAGGATGTGGTGCTCAACCGCCAGCCGAAATCGGGAGACTCCGCCACCGAGCGGCTGCTGGAAATCGCCGAGCGTTTTCGCGGCACCGGCACGAAGGAAGCCAGGGTACAGGACCTCGCATGGCGTGAATGGTCGGTCGAAAAGCGGCTTGAACATGCGCTGGTCAACGGCATTACCGAATATATCGATGCCGACACGGAAGAGGCGCGGCTTGCGGCTGCGCGTCCGCTGCATGTGATCGAAGGCCCGTTGATGGCGGGCATGAATGTGGTTGGCGATCTGTTCGGCTCCGGCAAAATGTTCCTGCCGCAGGTGGTCAAATCTGCGCGCGTGATGAAACAGGCCGTGGCCGTGCTTCTGCCCTATATGGAAGAAGAAAAGCGCCTGAGCGGCGGCGAGGGACGCCAGAGTGCCGGCAAGGTGCTGATGGCGACGGTGAAGGGCGACGTGCACGATATCGGCAAGAATATCGTCGGCGTTGTGTTGGCCTGCAACAATTACGAGATCATCGGTCTTGGCGTCATGGTGCCGACGCAGAAGATTCTTGACACGGCACGCGCTGAAAATGTCGACATTATCGGCCTTTCCGGGCTGATTACCCCGTCGCTCGACGAAATGGTCAATGTGGCAACTGAAATGGAGCGCGAGGGTTTTGACATTCCGCTCTTGATCGGTGGAGCGACGACCAGCCGTGTGCATACGGCGGTCAAAATCCATCCGCGCTATAATCAGGGGCAGGCGGTTTACGTGATCGACGCCAGCCGCGCGGTGGGGGTTGTCTCCAACTTGTTGTCACCTGAAAACAAGGGTGATTACATTGACGGTGTGCGCACTGAATATGCGAAAGTCGCCGCGGCCCACGCCCGCAACGAGGCCAACAAACAACGGCTGCCGTTGTCCCGCGCCCGTGACAATGCCGTCAAGATCGACTGGGATGATTATCAGCCGCCAAAGCCCGGTTTTATCGGCACGAAGACCTTTGACGATTATGATCTCTCAGAAATCGCGCGTTACATCGACTGGACGCCGTTCTTCCAGACATGGGAGCTGAAAGGGCGCTATCCGGCCATCCTCGAGGATGAAAAGCAGGGCGAGGCGGCGCGTGCCTTGTGGAATGACGCGCAAGCCATGCTCAAAAAGATCATCGATGAAAAATGGTTCACCCCCAAGGCGGTGATCGGCTTCTGGCCTGCCAACAGCGTCGGAGACGATATCAGGCTTTTCACCGACGAAAGCCGTAGCGAAGAGCTTGCCACCTTTTTCACGCTGCGCCAGCAGCTTGGCAAGCGCGACGGTCGCCCCAATGTGGCGCTGTCGGATTTCGTGGCGCCGCAGACGAGCGGCAGAAAAGATTATGTCGGCGCTTTCGTGGTGACCGCAGGCATTGGCGAGATCGCGATTTCTGAGCGTTTCGAGCGGGCGAATGATGATTATTCGGCCATTCTGGTCAAAGCCTTGTCCGACCGTTTTGCCGAAGCCTTTGCCGAACTCATGCATAAACGCGTACGCAGCGAATTCTGGGGCTATGCGCCGGGCGAAGAGCTGTCCAATGATGATATGATCGCCGAAAAATATGCCGGTATCCGTCCGGCTCCCGGTTATCCGGCCCAGCCCGATCATACCGAAAAGGAGACGCTTTTCCGCCTGCTCGATGCGACCGTCGCAACCGGCGTGGAACTGACGGAAGGTTATGCCATGTGGCCGGGTTCGTCGGTGTCGGGTCTTTATATCGGCCACCCGGAAAGCTATTATTTTGGCGTCGCCAAGGTCGAGCGCGATCAGGTCGAGGATTATGCGAAGCGCAAGGGAATGTCGGTCGAGGATGTCGAGCGTTGGCTGGCTCCGATCCTCAATTACATCCCCGGCGATGTGGCAGAAGAAGCCGCTTGAGCCAATGCCAATAACCAACGACATGAGCCTGGTTAAGGCTCATGTCGTTGGTTATTGGCTTAGAGCGCCGATCTGATTGGGTCAGATTGGCGCGTCTCAACTATTTGTTTTAACGCGTATCTTGTCCGAAAACCGTTTCACACTTTCAGGATGCGCTCTAATTTAGTAAAATACAATAAATCGCCAAAACTGCGTTTTTTGAAATAAACGGATGGTATTGGAATCAATCTTTATAGAAGAAACGAGGAAAGGCTGCTATTAATAGTGGTAAGATCATGGTTTATTGATCCCTAAAGTTGCAAACCTTAGTTTTAAAAAACAAATTTGGGATGGCAGCCATGAAATTGGAATTATTATATGATGCCATGCAGTCCGCCGATAATGCAGACCAATTGTTTGAATATGTGAAAGATTTTTCGCGCAAGATCGGCTTTCAGCATGTTTCTTACGCTATGTCGGTCCCGTCCTTGAACGGGGTCGTCAAATGGGTTCGTTTCGAGGATATGCCGGATGGTTGGCAGTGGCTTTATGCGTCCCGGAAATATATCGAAATCGATCCGGTGATCCGTCAGGGGATCAATAGCATAGAACCCCTGATATGGTCGCAGAAGTTTTTTGCCGATGCACCGCAATTATGGGCGGATGCGCAGGATTTCGGTTTGAAGGTCGGTATTTCGCAACCCTGCTGGGCGGCTCAGGGGGTTTTTGGAATGCTGACGCTTCTGCGTAAAGACCCTTCATTGGCTTCAGGCGAGATCGCCATGCTGCGGCGGCAATTGCAGGTGGTCACCAATATCCTGCATCTGTCGATGTATGAACTGGTGGATGTTCCCCATATCAATCGGGCCAATGAAGTCTGCCTGACAGCGCGTGAGCGCGAAATCCTTCGCTGGACAAGCGAGGGCAAGACCGCCGAAATTATCGGCGCAATTCTCAATATCTCGACCCGCACCGTCAATTTTCATATCAGCAATGTTCTGACCAAACTCGTTTCGGTCAACAAGGTGCAGGCTGTTGCCAAGGCGCGCACTTTCGGTCTTCTGTAATCTCCCCCAGGGTCCGGCGGCGGTTTGGTCCGTTGGATGCTTTCACGAAGTGGTTTTTCCCTTCCTGTGATCTTCTAAATACCACAAAATATGTAGGATTTTCCATTACTTGGCGAAAAAATCGCTTTTTGACAAAGGCGCAAGTTTGTTCTGCTTATTGATAAAAGCCCGCAAGTTTTTAACGTAGGCCGCGCGCAATACGCGAAAGCATTCTTTCCCTTTCATGTCTCTTTTCACGACAATGCGCGCATCGTGGCTTGCCCTCTGGACAGCCATCGTCTGCGCCGGATGAAGGTTTCTGCCGTCTCTCCCGCCAGTTTTGAGTTTTATGCGGCCTTCGGGAGTTTATGTCGTGCATCATGCCTTGCTGACCAGAAATCTGACGCATCTGGAGCGTCTGGAAGCAGAGTCGATCCATATTTTCCGCGAAGTGGCGGCCACGTTTTCCAATCCTGTCATGCTCTATTCGGTGGGCAAGGATTCCTCCGTCATGATGCATCTGGCGATGAAGGCATTTTATCCCGCACCGCCGCCATTTCCCTTCCTGCATGTCGATACGACATGGAAGTTTCGCGAGATGATCGAATTTCGCGATGCCCAGGCGCGCGAAAAAGGTTTCGAGCTTCTGGTACATATCAATGAAGACGGCGTGCGCGATGGCGTCGGGCCGTTCACGCATGGCTCCAATGTCCACACTCATGTCATGAAGACGGTGGGGCTGCGGCAGGCGCTCGATAAATACAAGTTCGACGCGGCCTTTGGCGGCGCGCGCCGCGACGAGGAAAAATCGCGTGCCAAGGAGCGCATTTTTTCCTTCCGCAACGCGCAACACGGCTGGGACCCGAAAAACCAGCGCCCGGAAATGTGGAAGATCTACAATACCCGCGTGGCACAAGGTGAATCGATCCGCGTCTTTCCGCTCTCCAACTGGACCGAACTCGATATCTGGCAATATATCTTGCAGGAAAACATCCCCATCGTGCCGCTTTATTTTGCCGCCCGCCGTCCGGTGGTCGAACGTGACGGCATGCTGATCATGGCCGATGACGCGCGCATGAAGTTGCATCCCGGCGAAAGGATCGAGGAGCGGCTGGTGCGTTTTCGCACGCTCGGCTGCTATCCGCTGACCGGCGCGATCCAATCGAGCGCCGACACGCTTTCGGGCATTGTCGAGGAAATGCTGATCGCCCGCACCTCCGAGCGGCAGGGTCGCGCCATTGACCGCGACGAAGCCGGCTCCATGGAAAAGAAGAAGCGCGAGGGTTATTTCTGATGAACGCTGTCCCAAAGCCCTCTCAAACCAATGTGGCCGTCGATGAATTTCTGGCCGATCAGGAGCGCAAGACGCTGCTGCGGTTTCTCACCTGCGGCTCTGTCGATGACGGAAAATCGACGCTGATCGGGCGGCTTCTTTACGACACCAAGCTGATTTTTGAGGATCAACTGGCGAGCCTTAAAAACGACAGTCGAAAATTCGGCACCACCGATGACAATTTCGACTTCGCGCTGCTGGTCGATGGGCTGGAGGCGGAGCGCGAACAGGGCATCACCATCGATGTCGCCTATCGCTTTTTTTCAACCCCACGCCGCAAATTCATCGTCGCCGACACGCCCGGACACGCGCAATATACCCGCAACATGGCGACAGGCGCTTCGACCGCCGATCTGGCGGTGGTGCTGGTTGATGCGCGTCAGGGGATTCTGACGCAAACGCGCCGCCATTCCTTTATCGCTTCCGCCTTAGGCATTCGCCATATCGTGCTGGCGGTCAACAAGATCGATCTGGTTGATTTTTCGCGCGACGCCTTTGAGCGCATTGTCGCCGATTATATGGCTTTTGCAAAAGATCTTGGCTTTGCCAGCATCCAGCCGATCCCGCTTTCGGCGCGTTTTGGCGACAATGTCACCGCACCTTCGCCGCGCATCGGCTGGTATGAAGGCCCGCACCTGCTTGAACATCTGGAAACCGTGCGCCTCGATACGAGCGGAGCCGAAAAGCCGTTCCGTTTTCCGGTGCAATATGTCAATCGCCCTAATCTCGATTTTCGCGGCTTTTCCGG
>JAATGD010000159.1 GCA_015654965.1 Hyphomicrobiales bacterium | reverse complement strand
TGCCGGCAGCGTCGGCCTCGTCATGGATCATTACGGCAATACGCCCGCAATGCCGGTGCCGGTTTTTGGCGACATATCGCTGGTGATCGCCGCCGTTCTTGCCGCCTTTGCGATCCTGTTCGGCACCCGTCACACGGATGCGACCGAGCATCAGAACGGGCTTATCCTCGCCATCGCGCTTGAATCGGTCATAAAACTCTGCGCCTTCCTGACCGTTGGCATCGCCTGTACCTTCTTCCTGTTCGGCGCGCCGTCCGAGCTGATTGAAAGCGTGACCCAATCGCCGGGCGCATTGCAGGCCTTTCATTATCAGACCTCTGTCGGCACATGGATCATCCATACCGCGCTGAGTGCCGCCGCCATCATCCTGCTGCCGCGCCAGTTTCATGTGACTGTTGTCGAAGGACGCAGCGAAAAAGAGCTGAAAACCGCCTCATGGCTGTTTCCGCTCTATCTGATTCTGATCAACATCTTCGTCTTTCCCATCGCCCTCATCGGGGTCATGACGCTCGGCAACAGCGTCAGCGGCGATCTTTACGTGCTGGCACTGCCCTTGTCGGTCGATGCGCATTGGCTGGCGCTGATCGCCTTTCTGGGCGGGCTGTCGGCTGCGACCGCCATGGTGATCGTCGCCTGCGTGGCGCTGTCGATCATGATTTCCAACCATCTTGTGCTGCCGCTGTTCATCCGCCGCATGGCCAAGCGCCATCTCGCGGACCAGCCGGACCTGACCAGTCTCATCCTCAACACGCGCCGCGTGACCATCATCGCCATTCTGGCGCTAGCCTTCGCCTATTACCGCTTCACCTCCGACAATATCCATCTCGCTTCCATCGGCTTTGTTTCCTTTGCGGCCATCGCGCAATTCGTCCCTGCCTTCCTTGGCGGGCTGTTCTGGCGCAATGCCAATGGGCGCGGTGCGATCCTCGGCCTCTCGGCAGGCTTTCTGGTCTGGGCCTATACATTGCTGCTGCCGACCCTCGCCCCCGACGATGCCGCGATCCTGCAAAACGGCTTTCTGGGTTTCACCGCCCTGCGCCCCGAGGCCCTCTTCGGCACCAATGCGCTGCCGCTCACCAACGGGGTGATATGGAGCCTTGCCGCCAATACATTGTTTTACGTGCTGGGTTCGCTCTCGCGCGCCTCCACACCCCTTGAACGCATTCAGGCCAGCGTGTTCCTGCCGCGCCACTTTCTTGCAGCCCCGACCATCAAGCGTTTGCGCACTACCGTCACACTTGCGGAACTCAAGGCCACCATGGCCCGCTATCTCGGCAACGAGCGTGTCGAGCGCGCCTTCCTGCGTTTCGAGCGACGCGAGCAGCGCAGCCTCGATCCCGACATGACGGTCGACACGCCGATGATCCGCTATGCCGAACAATTGCTCGGCACCGCTGTCGGCTCGTCTTCGGCACGTCTCGTATTGTCGTTGCTCTTGCAGCGCGACGAAGCATCGGGGGCCGATACGCGGCAATTGCTCGACGATGCCTCTGCCGCATTGCAACAGAACCGCGACCTGTTGCAGATCGCGCTTGATCAGATGGAACAGGGAATCACCGTCTTTGACAAGGATTTCCGCCTTGCCTTCTGGAACAGGCAATTTCGCACCCTGTTCAACCTGCCAGACGAGGTGATGCAGGTCGGCATTCCCGTATCCGAGATCATCGAGCACCTGACCACACGTAATGATATTACATTCGGCACCCGCAACAGTTTCATTCATTCGCTGACCGTCATTCGCACGCCATGGCGACTGGGCATGAAGACAAGCGGGAAAGTGCTGGAAATCCAGTCCAATCCCATGCCCGATGGCGGTATCGTTGCGACCTATACCAATGTGACCGCAGAGGTCGAAGCCGATCTCATGCGCCAGCGAAACGCCGAAATGCTGGAGCAGCGGGTGGCGGACCGCACCGCCGAACTCACCCATGTCAATCAGGAACTGGCGCAGGCGCGGGCCGATGCCGAAGAGGCCAATCTCGGCAAGACGCGCTTTCTCGCCGCCGCCGGTCACGATATCCTGCAACCGCTCAATGCCGCGCGGCTTTATTCCACCGCTTTATCGGAAAAGCTCGGCCAGTCGGAGATGAGCGAATTCACCCGCAATATCGATTCGTCCCTGGAGGCGGTCGAGGCAATTTTAGGCATGGTGCTCGATATTTCCCGCCTCGATACAAGCTCTCTCAAGCCGGAAGTGTCGGTATTCAGGCTTGACAAACTGTTGAGCCAGATCGCCACCGACTTCACCCCGCAGGCGCGCAAGAAAGGGCTTGAACTGCGCGTCGTGCCCTCAAGCGTGGTGGTCAGGACCGACCGCAACATGCTGCGACGACTGATCCAGAATCTCGTTTCCAATTCGATCAAATATAGTCGTCGCGGGCATATTCTGATCGGCGTGCGTCGCCGCGGAGCGTTTATCGACCTCCAAGTGCTCGATACCGGCATCGGCATTGCCAAAAACAAACTGAAACTGGTTTTCCGCGAATTTACCCGCCTTGATGAGGGCATACGCGAGGCGGAAGGGCTGGGGCTGGGGCTGTCGATCGTCGACCGTATCGCGCGGCTTTTGTCATTGCCGCTTTCGGTTACCTCCACACCGGGCAAAGGCACGGCTTTCAGCCTGCGCATGGCCATCAGCCATGAAGAGGTGCCTGCGCAAGAGATCAAAAACCGGCGCGGGCTGCAACCGGCGCTGGAACTCACGGGTCTCGATGTGGTGTGTATCGACAATGACGCCAATATTCTGGCCGGCATGGAAACGCTGCTTTGCGGCTGGGGCTGCACGGTCAGCACATTGCAGAATGGCGCGGCGCTCAAAAGCTTCTGCGCCACTCGCACGGCACCGCCCGATGTGATCATTGCCGATTACCACCTCATCCATGAAAACGGTCTCGACATGATCGGCTTTGCGCGCGAAAGTTTCAAAAGCGAAATCCCCGCCATCCTGCTGACCGCCGACCGCTCCAAGGAGGTGCGGCAGCGTGCGCAGGAGGAAGGCATCACGGTCCTGAACAAGCCACTCAGACCAGCAGCGCTGCGTTCACTGCTGTCGCATGTGCATCACAGCAATGCGACCCTTTTGACGGGGTAGAGCCTGAAAGTCAGACCACGAGTGGATTGAATTTGACATTTGCTCGGAAGATTGCAGTAGCGGGATGCAAATATTGGAATCAAACCACTAGCGCCTCGCTGCCGATACGCGAGAGCATGATCACCGCCTGTGTGCGGCTATCAACGCTCAGCTTCTGGAGAACCGCGGAAACATGCGCCTTGACGGTCGCCTCCGATACATTCAGCTCATAGGCGATCTGCTTGTTGAGAAGCCCTTCGGCAAGCATGGTCAGCACACGGGTCTGCTGCGGCGTCAAGGTTCTCAGTTTTGCAATCAGCGTCTCGATTTCCGGGTCCTGCGGATGATCGGTATCAATGCCCGCCGGTATCCAAAGATCGCCCGCAAGCACTGCGCGCACCGCCTCGCTGATCGTCTCCATGCCTGCCGACTTCGAGATAAAGCCCGATGCGCCCAGTTGTACCGCGTGGCGGATGGTTGCAACATCGTCGGTGGCCGACACGATCACCACCGGCAAGGCCGGTTGCAATGCCTTCAAAGCCACAAGGCCCGACAGGCCCGTTCCACCTGGTCCCGTGCCTCCCGGCATTTTCAGATCCAGCAGCAGCAGATCGATATCGTCCCGCTCAGCGACCAGTTTCTTGACCGCTTCAAAATCACCGACTTCAATGATTTCTGCCCATTCAGCCTGCCCCGACAGGGCTTGTCGCAATGCACCGCGAAACAGCGGATGATCATCAGCGATAATGAAGTGCATAAGTCTCGCGCTCCATTTTTCGTGGTCCTCCCCATGCATGCATCCTGTTTAGGCTTATTTTCGCGGCGGGCAAACAAAAATCATGCGACAAATATCTTTTCACATCCCTCATTGCCGCCATCTGGCCGCATTCTGTGTTAGGCTTGCGCATAATGTCGCATAGCCGGATAAACATACTTATAAAGAATCAGAAGGCATTTTATGACGCGCAATACGCTTTATCCTGAGATCGAACCTTTCAAACAGGAGATGCTGAAGGTTTCTTCGCTGCATCGCATCCATGTCGAGCAATGCGGCAACCCGGACGGCAAGCCGGTGATCATGATCCATGGCGGCCCCGGTGGCGGCATTACGCCCGCCATGCGCCGTCTGCACGATCCCAAGCGCTATCGCATCATCCTGTTCGACCAGCGCGGTTGCGGCCTCTCAACACCCCATGCCGAACTGCGCGAAAACACGACCTGGGATCTGGTCGCCGACATGGAAAAGATCAGAACCCATCTCGGCATCGAGAAATGGCAGGTTTTTGGTGGCTCGTGGGGCTCGACGCTCGGCCTTGCCTATGCGCAGACCCATCCCGAGCATGTATCGGAACTGGTTTTGCGCGGCATTTTCATGCTGCGCCGTTTTGAAATCGACTGGCTTTACACCAATGGCGCCAGCATCATCTTCCCCGATCATTTTGAGGCCTATCAGAGCCATATCCCGCACGACGAACGCAGCGATATGGTTGCAGCCTATTACAAGCGCCTGACCCATCCCGACCCGCAAGTGCAGATCGAAGCCGCCCGCAACTGGGCGCGTTGGGAAGGATCGGTCATCTCGCTGCTGCCCGATCCGGCACGGGTCTCGGCTTTTGGCGAAGACCAATATGCCATCGCCTTCGCGCGCATCGAATGCCATTATTTCCAGAATCGCGGCTTCCTCGACAGCGACGACCAGCTTCTGCGCGATGTCGAACACATCCGGCATATTCCGGGCGTGATCGTGCATGGCCGCTATGATATGTGCACGCCCTTCATCAATGCGTGGCAGTTGAAGAAATTATGGCCGGAAGCAGACCTGAAAATTGTCGAGGATAGCGGTCATGCGGTGACAGAACCGGGCATCGTGCATGAGCTGATCGAGGCGACGAAACGCTTTGCAGAATAATGAAAGGCGCCGTTAAGGCGCCTTTATATCATGAGAGGGAAAAATGTATTTCAAGTTGATGGCATTATTCATTCTAGGATATATAACCACACGATTTTATGATGCCATGCCGACATTTTCAGAATGGATAATCACCAATCAGCTTGATATTATACCTATATTTATCTCAATGATACTCGCAATTATAAATATGTGTTTTATATTTATAAGAAAAGATTTTTCTTTCATAGAATACCTTAAAGGTACATTTTCCACCTTCATGACAGGAACATCTTTATTTGTTTTTGGATCATCCTTGGCATTTTTTATTTATAGCACAATTCCTGCATCATTTACAGTTTTTATAATTGGCCTTTATTGTTTAAGCCTATCAGTACTTATCAAGACACCCCTGCAAAAATCCCCTTCCAGGGGTTATTGTCTCTCATTAGGCGTCATTATCGCTGTTCCATTCACAAACCTGCCACCTCTGACCTAGAGCATTTCCAGCAAAAGTGCGTAGCATCTTCGCAGGGAAATCAGTCCACTGGATTGATTTCTGATCCTGCTTCGATGCGTAGGATAATGCGTAAAAATAAATACTTAGAGCGGTTCCAACGATTCTGTCAAAACAGGAACCGCTCTAACGTCGGAGACGGGCCTCGCGATAAAATCACGTCCGCCCCGGTACAACACCCTCAGCCGGCTTGGCGGGTTCGTCGTCAAAACTCTTGGTAATTTCCATGAAGCGGCGCATGAAACGCTCCATATAGCTCATGGATTGCTCGAATTCCTGTTCGCTCGGCAAGCCTGATTTGGGTGCAGCAACACCTGTCCCCAGAGCAGCCACCTTGTCCTCAAGCACTTTTACGCGGTCCTGAAGCGTGGCGATATCATTTTCATAGGCTTGCCGGTCTTCAGTCGCCATCCTGCATACAAGCTGCGCCTGCTCTTCCACGCAAACCGATATCGCGCCCGTGCGCGTATCAAGCCGCACATAGCCGTTTTCCGTGCCTTCAAGACGATAACGACCGTTTTCCTGCGCACTTGCACTCGACGCCCACAGCGTCGGGCCAAGCAGCATGGCAGCAGCCATCATATGGAAAAGGTAAGTGTTTTTGCCCAGCATGGTCCGGCCTCCTTTTGCTCTCGCTATATCATATGGGAGAATTACGACGAAAATCGACGGGGCAGACTTTGATTTCTGAAGAAATTCGGTCTAGAGGACAATCATGAGCACTAGGATCATCTACAAGATCGTTCCGCGCAGCCTATGGGACGTTGCGGAAAAGGCAGGCCATTTTGCCGGAGCGCCGGTTGATATTGCCGATGGCTATATGCATTTTTCGACTGTCACACAGGTGAAGGAAACGGCAGCCAAGCATTT
>JAATGD010000313.1 GCA_015654965.1 Hyphomicrobiales bacterium | reverse complement strand
GGCGAAGAAAGCTGCCATTCCAGCGTCGTCGCACCCTCGCCCCACGGATTTGCCCCTGCTTCACGCTTTTTCGCGAAAGCGTCAAAGACGTTGTAGAGGAAGATCAAGACCGCAAAGCCGGAAATATAGGAGCCGTAGGACGACACCATGTTCCAGCCCGCGAAGGCGTCGGGATAATCGATATAGCGGCGCGGCATACCGGCAAGGCCAAGGAAATGCTGCGGGAAGAAGACGAGGTTCACGCCGACAAACGTCACCCAGAAATGCAGTTTCGCCGTGAACTCGTTATACATATAGCCGCTCATCTTGGGGAACCAGTAATACCAGCCCGCAAAGATCGCAAAGACGGCACCGAGCGAGAGCACGTAATGGAAATGCGCCACCACATAATAGGTATCATGTAGCGCACGGTCGAGACCGGCATTGGCAAGCTGCACGCCCGTCCCACCACCCACCGTAAAGAGGAAGATAAAACCGATCGCCCACAACATCGGTGCGCGGAAGCTGATAGAGCCGCCCCACATGGTGGCAATCCATGAAAAAATCTTGATGCCGGTCGGCACCGCGATCACCATGGTTGCAAAGACGAAATAGCGCTGTGTGTCGAGCGACAGGCCGACCGTATACATATGATGCGCCCAGACCACGAAGCCGACCACGCCAATCGCCACCATGGCATAGGCCATACCGAGATAGCCGAAGATCGGCTTGCGCGAGAAGGTCGAGACGATATGGCTGACAATGCCAAAGCCCGGCAGGATGAGGATATAAACTTCCGGGTGGCCGAAGAACCAGAACAGGTGCTGGTAGAGGATCGGATCGCCGCCGCCAGCGGGCGTGAAGAAGGATGTGCTGAAATTGCGGTCGGTCAGCAGCATGGTGATGCCACCCGCCAGAACCGGCAGTGACAAGAGCAGCAGGAATGCCGTCACCAGCACCGCCCATGCAAAAAGCGGCATCTTGTGTAGCGTCATGCCCGGAGCACGCATGTTGAGAATCGTCGTGATGAAGTTGATCGCACCCAGAATCGACGACACGCCGGAGACGTGGATTGCCAGAATGGCGAAATCAACCGCCGGTCCCGGCTGGCCGGTGGTGGAGAATGGCGGATAAAGCGTCCAGCCACCGCCCGGTCCCCAGATACCGGGGCCTGCGGGCATGAACAGCGAAATCAGCAGCAGCATGAGCGAAGGCGGCAGCAGCCAGAAGGAAATATTGTTCATGCGCGGGAAAGCCATATCCGGCGCGCCGATCATCAGCGGGATCATCCAGTTGGCAAAACCACCGATGAGTGCGGGCATGACCATGAAGAAGATCATGACGAGCGCGTGTGCGGAGGTGAACACATTGAACATGTGCTTGCCCGCATCGAGCGCCGCATCGCCTTCCACGCCATAGACCATCGCGGCCAGGCCATGGAAAATCTGGATACCGGGTTCCTGCAATTCGGCGCGCATCATGATCGACAAGGCGCCACCGATAATGCCCGACATGATTGCGAAAATCAGGTACAGGGTCCCGATGTCTTTATGATTGGTCGAATAGACCCAACGCACAAAGCCGTGCGGTCTGTGGTCATCGTGGGCTTCATGTTCGTGAGCTGCTGTGCCAGCCATGGAATTGCTCCCGTTTTTCAACAGTTGGCGTTCGGGATCAAAGACCCGCCGCAGCCACTTTATTGTGTGTGTCACCTTCGACGGCCGCTTGCAACGCCTTGTTCGCACCGGGAAGGTCTGAACCGGCAGCGGCAATCCATGTGTCATATTGCTCTTTGGAGACGACGCGCACGGCAATCGGCATGAAACCGTGGTCCTTGCCGCAAAGCTCCGAGCACTGGCCGTAATAAAGGCCTTCCTTGTCGGCCTTGAACCACGCCTCGTTGATACGCCCCGGAACCGCATCCATCTTCACGCCAAAGGCGGGGATCGTCCATGAGTGGATGACGTCACCAGCCGTCACAAGCAGGCGCACGGTTTCATTAACCGGCACGACCACTTCGTTATCGACCGCGAGAAGACGCGGATAACGGGCGCGGTCTTCCTTGCCGGCGTTAGCACGGTCGCCATCTTTCAAGAGCAGCGAATCAAAGCTGACGGGGGTTTCGAGCTGATATTCATAGCTCCAGTACCACTGGCTGCCGGTCGCTTTCACGGTAAGCGTCGGATCCTGCGGCGAATATTGCGCGGTCAGCAACTGGAAGGACGGTACGGCCAGAAAGAGCAAAATGATCACCGGACCAACCGTCCAGACCACTTCGACTGCCGTATTGTGGCTGGTTTTCGATGGCTCCGGGTTGGCGCTTGCGCGAAAACGCAACACGACGACGACCAGAAGCGCCAAGACCAGAAGGACAATCGGCACGATGAACCAGAGCGTATAGCGCTCGAACCAGTGTATCTGCGTGGCGATGCCGGTCGCAGCTTCCTGAAATCTCCATTCCCACGGGCGCGGCATATCCGCCAGGGCGTTCGCTGTCGTCCACAGCAAAGCCAAAGCGACAACGACGGCACCCCTCGTTGCGGCAACAAATTTATCCACCAGAACTCTCTCCCTTTTCGCCCTTTCAGGCTGGACGCCGGACGTCAGACGACCGCATCCCCCATCGGCGTTCAAATCACACCTTAACGCACACCGCAAGCAAGGCGAATATGTTCCTGTGCGGCATTTTTGCGCGCAAGCCTGCGGCTGGGCAGCCGCGTCATGATCGTTTCGCAGTCTGACGATATTATAAAAGGCGACTGTAAACTTGGGAAAAACCCGTCCTTCCCATAATGAAGCCATGATTTAAAATGAGATTTCGCTTAACTTGACGTGTGATGGTGAATGCAACCGACGGCAAACAGGCCATAATCGCGTTGTCAGCAAGCTCCGCTTTGCAAAAAACGCTTTCGCAGGCGCTTTCCATAGCCGGTGCCGCACATTAACGTCATAGTGATTCGATTTGGGATTCGCTTCGGGATCCGATCAGGAATTCGATCTGGAGATTTCATGACTGTCCGCATGCTTGTCCGCCGCCCGACCATTCAGCACCTGAGCGCTCTTGCCGCTGGCATCAGTCTGACGCTTGCGGCACTCACCCTGCCCTCAACCGCTCAGAATACGCCCACGCCACAACCAGCACCCTTGCAGACGCCGGAACAGGCCCCTGCCGCCCAGTCGCAGGCAGCGCCATCCAATCCGCAGCAAAGCGGCAAGCTGAAATCGCAGCATGGCGCATGGTCCATTCTCTGCGACACGCCCGCGGGTGCGAAGACCGAACAATGCGCGCTGATCCAGAATGTGGTCGCCGCCAAGCGCCCGGAACTCGGCCTTTCGGTGGTGGTTCTGAAAACCGCCGACAACAAGGCGCGCATATTGCGCGTGCTCGCCCCTCTTGGTGTATTGCTGCCAAACGGCCTTGGGCTGAATGTGGATGGCAAGGATATCGGTCGCGCCTATTTCGTGCGCTGCTTTGAAGACGGCTGCTATGCGGAAGTCATTCTGGAAGACGAGTTGCTCAACACCTTGCGCAATGGCAAGGCTGCAACCTTCATCGTCTTCCAGACCCCGGAAGAAGGCGTCGGCATTCCGGTGGATTTGAATGGACTAGGCGAAGGTTTTGATGCTCTTCCATGATATAAAGGCTGCGAAGAGTTGTCCTGCGCCCGTTTAGGGCTTACATCCTGCGGTAAGCAAAATACCGCAGGATTGTTTTTATGAAGAGCCTGATCGACAGTTTCGATGCCAGCCGTGACGATATCGAGCGCCTTGTCGCGCAAAGCCTCAAAGGCAGTGATGACGGCGAACTGTTCATGGAATATCGTGAGGCGGAAGCGCTCGTCTTCGACAATGGACGGCTGAAAACCGGCTCGTTTCATCAGGATCAGGGGGTTGGCCTGCGTTCGGTGGCGGGCGAGGCGATCGGCTATGCCCATGCGGGCGACCTTTCCGTTGCTGCCCTCAAACGCGCATCCGATGCGGTGTCCGCAACGCTCAAAGGCTATGGCGGCACTTATGCGAGCGCCCCCGCAGGCACCAATCGCCATCTTTACACAGAAGAAAACCCCATTGGCGCGCCGGGATTTGAGGAGAAGGTAAAACTTCTGCAAACAATCGACGCCTATCTGCGCGACAAGGACCCGAAAGTACGGCAGGTTTCCGTTTCCATCGCAGGCTCATGGCAGCAGGTGGAAATCTTACGCGCCGATGGCCATTTCGTGTGCGATCACCGCCCCATGGTGCGGCCAGACGTCTCAGACATTACGTGCAAAGGTACACGCCAGAAATGCG
>JAATGD010000317.1 GCA_015654965.1 Hyphomicrobiales bacterium | reverse complement strand
GTCGACATAACCGCCCTTGCCGCAGAAATCCGTCTGCATATCGATGACGATCAGCGCCGTATTATCGGGTCGCAAATCACCATTATAGGGCCATACATAGGGAACAGAGGAAATCGTGGGCATGGACTTATTCCTTTTCACCAAAGAGCCGCTGCGGTGCGGCAAAGCCGCAACCCGTACCATCGGTGACGCGAATTTTCTCTTCCCAGGGAAGATAGTATTTTCCAGCAACAAGGTCGTTCATATAGCTATAGGGGCAATCCTGCGCGCCACCCTTGACCGCGACATAACCGCGATGACCGAACTGATAGGGATTGTTTTCGACCCCCCAGTTCAGCCGTGCCTCGCGGATCAGGTCGGGGCGAATTTCCGCGGTAATGATCTCGTCGGGACGACCGTTGGTCGAATGGACGATCACCGAACCATCAAAATTACAGATCATGCCTTCGCCCATGGAATCGAACGTACCGTCCGAGCCGCACATGCATACGCTTGCCGTCGCCATCAGGTTGCAAAAGGCATTTGACTGATTGGTGAAGCGCCATGCATCGCGGATCGGCGCGGTGTAGCCTGCGGTGCGCAGCATCAGTTCCGTGCCCTTATAGGCACATTCGCGCGCCATTTCCGGGAACATACCATCATGGCAGATGATGAGCGCGAGTTTAATGCCCTTGGGACCGATACAGACCGGAATACCCTGATTACCCGGTTCCCAAGGCTCAACCGGCACCCACGGATGCATTTTGCGGTAGTAGAGTTTCAAATCTCCACAATCATCAAAGATGATACCGCTATTATAGGGCATACCCCCGGGATTGTTTTCCATGATCGAAAAACAGCCCCATATCCGGTTATCGATGCAGGCCTGACGCAATGCCGCGACTTCCGGCCCATCCATCGTACACATGATTTCAGGATTTATATCCATCGACAGGCCGTGCAGCGCATATTCCGGAAATACCACCAGATCCATGCCCGGCTGATTGCGCCGTGCCTTTGCGACCAGTTCCACAACACGCTGCGTCTGCTGCGTCAGGTCGGCCTTTGTTGTGACCACCGGCAGTTGAAGCTGCACGAGGCCGATACCGACGCCTTTTTCCGATATGTTCAACCCGCCAAGACCACTCATTTCCATATCCTTTATCGTGTGATGCTTAATGCGCCGTGCATACCGCTGATGGTGCGCCCCTTGGATGAGGTGACGATCAGAATGATCAGCGTGAGCACATAAGGTGCGGCATAGAAGAGGTAATAACCCTGCGTGATCCCGGCCGATTGAAGAGCAGGACCAAGCGCGCCCGCGCCGCCGAAAAGAAGGGCTGCCCAGAAACAGGTGATGGGGTTCCAGCGCGCGAAAATCACCAGCGCTACAGCCATCAATCCCTGCCCCGAGGACAGCCCCTCATTCCAGCTTCCGGGATAAAAAAGCGAAAGATAAGCGCCGCCGACACCCGCGAATGCACCACCCACCCCCGTTGCCACAAGTCGAACCAGACCGGGGCTGATCGCCATGGCGCGGGCAGCGTCGTCGCTGTCACCGACGACACGGATGACAAGGCCGATGCGGCTATTGGGAAACATCCATGCCATTGCCACGGCAAGGCCCCCGCCGATGACGAACAATATGTTGACCTGAAGTGCGGCACGAAGCTGTGGTATATCCGACCACCAGCCAAGCGGGATCGACGGCAATCGCGGTGCGGCGGGTTGGATATAGGCCTTGCCGAAATAGAAGGCGACGCCCATGCCAAGCAGCATCATGGCAATTCCGACTGCAATATCGTTGACACGCCGAAAGCTGCATATCCATCCATGCAGCAAGCCAAGCAGTAGGCCAACCATGGCGGCAGCCAGAACCCCAACGATGGCTGAACCGGAATGGAATGAGACGGCATAGGCCGTCATTGCGCCCAGCACCAGCGTTCCCTCCAGCCCCAGGTTGATACGACCGGAGCGTTCGGTGAGGCATTCTCCCAGTGACACGAACAGGTAAGGCGTGGAAACCCGGATCGCACCGCCCAGGATGGCAAGCAAGATGCCCCACAATCCGATGTCGGTTGCTTCATTCATGATGCGGCTCCATTTGATACCATCATGCGCCGCAATAATTCCGGGGTGCGGCCATAGAGTGTTTCACCCAAGAGCACGAGCAGGAAGACGCAACCCTCAAAAACGAGAATTGTCGCGTCGGGCAGCGCCATTCTGCGCTGGATCAGGCCGGATGACGCTTCGATCCCGCCGATGAGTATGGCAACGGGAATTATAGCCAACGGATTGTGACGGTCCAGAAAGGCCACGAGAATCCCGGTATAGCCGACACCCGAGATCAACGCACCGTTGGCAGAGCCGTGAATGGCGGCAACTTCGAAATAGCCGCCGATTCCGACCAGCGCACCGGCAAGTGCGGTAAAGGTGATGACGATACGGGTAACGGGCAAACCCTGTGTCTGTGCGGCGCGTACATTGTCGCCTGTAACACGCGCAGCGAAACCGATCGTGGTGCGTTCAAGCAAAAACCAGCAGAGCATGCAGGCTATGATCCCGAAAGCAACACCCCAGTGAACCCTCAGAGCCCAATGATCGCTTAGAAAAGGAATCGAGCCAACCCGCAACGCTTCCAACAGCGGGGCGGTAGAGGGTTTGTTGAGACTTGCGGGATCGCGGAACGGTCCCTCCACGAAAAAGTTGAACAATGCCAGTGCAATATAAGAAAGAAGCAGCGAGGCAATCGTTTCGTTCACTTGTCGCGTTACGCGCAGCATGCCGGCAAGGCCGATCCAGAAGGCACCGCAAATGGCCGCGGCCAGCACCATCATGAAAACCACGAAACCGGAAGGCAGAACGCCTGCAAGAATAGCACCCGTTATTCCAGCCGCAAGCCCGCCGAAGACGAGCGCACCTTCTCCTCCGATCACCATCAGCCCAAGCCGTGCCGGCAGAGCGACGCACAGGCTTGCAAAAATCAAAGGCGACACACGTGACAGCGTATTCTGCCATGAAAAGGCAGAAGAAAAGCCTGCCTGCCAGATGAGTGAAAAGAACTGGACTGGCGACTTGCCCTGCACCAGCAGAAAAATCGAGAACAGGACTCCGCCGCCAACAAGCGCCAGCAGCGGAATGAGCATTGCTTCAAGAAGAGGCAGGAGCGGGTTTAAAGTCCCCGCAAAGCCGGTTTTGCGCATCGTTCCTGCCTGCACAGTCATTGGTTCAGCCAAGGGACCCGACCACGCCTTCGACAAGATAGTCCATCGATTCAAGCGATATGTCTGTTTCAAGAAGCGCGGTGCCTGCAGGGATGATTTCCTTGCCCTTGTTGTCGTTCATCTGTCCCTTGAAAATGGCGAACCCACCCTTGAGCATCTCGGCCTTGACTGCTTCAAACTGTTTACGCCCGGCATCTGGGACGGCCGCTCCAAGCGGCGACATCGTGATGAAACCTTCCGCAAGACCGCCACGCACGAAATTCGGGATTGACTCTCCCGCCATCTGCCGTTTGACGAAGTCAACATAAACTTTGGGCCAGTTCCATTCAGCGCCTGTGAGATATTTTTCCGGTGCAAGCGGGCTCTGGTCCGTGTGATAACCGCAGACGAAGCATCCGCGCGCAGCCGCCGTTTCCACCACCACCTTGGGACCGTCAACATGACAGGTAATCACATCCGCGCCCTGATCGGCGAGCGCATTGGTCGCCTCGGCTTCCTTGACGGCCAGTGACCATTCACCCGTGAAGATGACCTGACAGGTAATGGTGGGGTCGACGGAACGCGCACCAAGCAGGAAGGAATTGATGTTGTTGAGCACTTGCGGGATCGGCTTTGCGGCAACAAACCCGATCTTTTTCGACTTGGTGACATGTGCTGCCGCAACCCCGTTCAGATATTGCCCCATTCCGATATAACCGAAATAGGAACCGGCATTGGCAGGATCGCCTTCTTTCCAGAGACCACCGCAATGCTGGAAGCGGACATCGGGAAATTCGGGGGCAACTTCTTTCACAAAGGGATCGTAATAACCGAAGTATGTCGGAAAGATCATCTTCGCGCCATCGAAATTGACCATGGAACGCATGCTGTTCTGTACGTCGACGGCCTCGGGAACGTTCTCCTCCTCAAGGACAGTTACGCCGGGAATTTCCTTGACTGCTGCTGCGCCCTGGGCATGAGCCTGATTGTAGCCGAAATCGTCTTTCGGGCCGACATAGATGAACCCGACGGTAAAATTATCGGCAGCAAAAGTGCGGCCCGTTCCGAGAAAAGGCAGGCTAACACTTGCACCAAGGGCCGCCCCCGACGCGGCAAGAAAATGACGGCGTGAGAGACAAGTTGGCGTTGGCTTGGACATGAAGGATCATACCTTTCCGATGAATGAAGCCTGTCTGGACGACACGCCTCTAAGATTGGAAAGGACTATATGGCAGCTCTGCGATGCTGACTTATGCTAAGATTTCCAAATAGCGGTGCATTTAATGCATCGCTTGTTTCGAGCATCAGTTTGCTGGAAACGCATCCAGAAGTGAACGGCTGAGCACTTCGGCGAATTTTGCCGAAGCCACCGGCAGGGTTCGTCCACGCAACTGACCGAGCAGCAAAACCCCCGCCCGCATGTCTCGCAGGGAGATCGGCTTTGAAACAAGTCCACTTTCGCGTGGAAGACGCAGCCCCACCGGCACCTGAAAACTCAGGCAATTCTCATATTCAACATAATGGCGCATCAGATCGAAACTGTCGGATTCCAGAATGGGTCGCAGTTTTCGTGTTCCACCCGCCAGCGCCTGTTCGAGAAGATAGCGCACCGCATAGGGTGCCATCGGCAGGACATGCGGAAAATCGAGACACTGCCGCAGACGCACCTCCTTTTCCCGCGCCAGCGGATGGTCTGCGCGCATGATGACGTGAACGATCTGCTGAACAGAAACCAGCGTTTCAACATCGGTCATGTTTGCAGGTTCGAGAACCAGCGCCAGATCGTTTTCGAAGGTCGCAAGCCCCTGCTCCACAGCGGCACGGTCGCGAATGTTTACACTGAAGCTGACACCGGGATGAACATGTCTGTAGGCCGCGATCTGTTCGGGCAGGAAATAAGGGCTGAGAGCTTGCGAGCAAGCGATGGTGACATGTCCACGCCGTTCGCCGACAAGATCGGCCACCTGCCCCTGAATGCGCCGTAACGCGGAAATCTGGGCGCGAAAATGATGCACGAGAAGCTCGCCCGCCGGGTTGAGCCGAACGCCGCGCGGCAAGCGCTCGAAAATGGTTGCTCCAAATTCCTGCTCAAAGCGCTGGATGCGCCGGTTCAGGGCCGATGCGGTAATATTCATATCATCGGCCGCCTTGCGGATTGAGCCCGCCCGCATAATGGCTTCGATATAGCGGAAATCCTGAAGATGTTTCATGACGCCTCTGAGCGGTGCAAAAAATTCACCGATTTTGTGAATTCTTAGCAATAGATGTTTCACTCAAAACAATCCAGAACCAGCAGAAAGATTGTGAGGCCTGCCGATGAAACATCCCACCACGACCATTCCTTTGACATTGAGCGGAATTTCGGGCGCTTACGACAATGGAGCAACGCCACAGGATGTCATTCGCCAGGTTTATTCCCGGATCGCAGAGGTTGGCGATCCGGGAATATTCATTTCCCTGCGTGATGAGGCCGATGTTTTGCAAGAGGCGGCAGCCCTTGGACCGCGCGATGAGAGCCGTCCTCTCTGGGGCGTTCCTTTTGCTGTCAAGGATAATATCGATGTCGCCGGTCTGCCGACAACAGCGGCTTGTCCGGCGTGGAAATACCATCCGCAAAGTGATGCATTTGTCGTCTCGCTTTTGCGTGAAGCAGGCGCTTTGGTTATCGGCAAGACAAATCTTGACCAGTTTGCAACGGGATTGGTCGGGGTCCGCAGCCCTTATGGCGTGCCGAAAAATGCGATTGATCCTGAAATGGTTCCCGGCGGCTCATCCAGTGGCTCCGCAGTCGCCGTCGCTCAAGGCATTGTCAGCTTCGCGCTCGGCACTGATACCGCAGGCTCGGGGCGCGTTCCTGCGGCGCTCAATAATATTGTCGGTCTCAAGCCATCTCTTGGTGCATGGTCGGCACGCGGTTCGGTGCCCGCCTGCCGTTCGATCGAGACAATTTCCATCTTCGCACTGTGTGTCGAGGATGCCTATCATGTCTACCGCATCGGCGCGGTCGAAGATCGTCTCGACCACTACAGCAAGGCCATTGAAGCCGGCCCCCTCTTCACGCCAACAAAAAAACTCAAGATCGGCATTCCAGATCAACAGACCATCCGCTTCTTTGGCGACGATATACAGGCTTTGGCCTTCAAGGCCAGCATTGATATCCTGCATGAAGAAGGCCACGAGATTGTTCCGATCGACTTCGCGCCACTCTATAAAATAGCCGATATGCTTTATGAAGGTGCGTGGGTTGCGGAACGCCACAGCGTAATCGAGGATTTGCTGAAGACTACCCCGGATGCGGTACTGCCGGTGACGCGGGGGATTATCGAAAAGGCAACGGCGCTTTCCGCCACCGATGCATTTCGTGGCTTCTACCGCTTGCAGGAACTGAAACGCAAAGCCGAGCCTGTCCTGAGCGCACTCGACATACTCTGCGTGCCGACCATCCCGACATTCTATAAACTGTCTGATCTGGAAGCCGATCCGATAGTGCCCAATTCCAATCTCGGCACCTATACCAATTTCGTCAATCTGATGGATATGTGCGCCCTTGCGATACCAACAGCACAGCGCAAGGACGGTCACCCGGGGAGCGTGACACTGTTGGCGCCTTCTGGGCAGGATGCCCTGTTGGCCAGCATATCGACGGAGCTCGAACAGGCAGCCAGAAGAACGCTTGGCGCCACCTCTTGGTCCTTGCCTCCGCGCAAAACCGCAACAGACATCCCCGCCGGTTACACGAAGCTCGCCGTGTGCGGCGCACATCTTTCCGGTCTGCCTCTCAACGGGCAGATCACATCGCGTGGCGGATATCTGCTGGAGGCAACCCGCTCTGCTCCTTACTACCGTTTTTATGGATTGGCGGGCGAAGGTCTTCCTCGCCCCGGCATGATCCGCACGCAAGAAAAACAGCACGCAGGCATCGCCGTTGAAGTCTGGGCTTTACCCATGGCAAGGCTTGCTGACTTTCTGCAAGGTATCCCCGCGCCACTGGGATTGGGAAAAATCGAGCTCGCCTCTGGCGAAACTGTTTGTGGCTTCATCTGCGAAGCGACCGGTGCAATTAACGCAAACGACATCACCGATCTGGCAGACTGGAAACTCTATCTTCAGACCAAACAGGCCTGGTTATAGCGTCCAAGCGATGGAAACTGTTCCAGATAGCCGGGGGGGGGATCACAGCGATTTGGGCACATCGACACGCTCATATTTGCGTAGCTTGTCGATGAGTGTAAATAAGCCCTAAAAGGGAACCTTGGCCGGAAACGAATCAACCCATTTATTTTGTTGATAATTTCAAATGATCTTGTCCCACGGAGTGGTGTAGCTTAAGCCGGCCACGGCTCATCCCAGAGGGCAGGATGGGCTGTCAGCGATTGTTTGAAACAAGATATTGCATTACAGGCATTAAACAGAGCCATTACTTTGCGCAATCCAGCACTTTTATCCAGCTCAAAAGTGTCAACAATTTTCGTGGCGCTCTGCATTAACCGGCCATAATCGATGTTCTGCGCATCCATCAAGCCATAATACCAAGGCGCTAAGATGCTGACGCATCACGCCTTGATAATGTTCAATCGCCACACGGGC
This sequence comes from Hyphomicrobiales bacterium, assembly GCA_015654965.1. Taxonomy (GTDB): domain Bacteria; phylum Pseudomonadota; class Alphaproteobacteria; order Rhizobiales; family Rhizobiaceae; genus Brucella. The sequence goes on along the minus strand of JAATGD010000317.1, from coordinate 8,626 downwards.
TTAACCAAATCTCGATGAGTCATGCTCATCGAAATTTGGTATAAGACCCGTTTGCCTTTCCCTGCCAGATATATTATGGACCAGCTTTATCTTCGATCCTTCTCCGAGTCATAAAGCGTGGCCTATAGCGACACGAATTTACGCATATATCTCGCCCATCGCAGTGAGCTGGTCGACTATGCGACCGCGATCACGCGAGACCGTGCACGCGGGGAAGATGTCGTTCAGGAAGCATTTCTTCGCCTGAAAACGAGTGTTGGGGATCGCGCGCTTGAAGAACCATTGCGCTATCTGCGGCGAATCGTGCGCAATCTCGCCATCGACTGGAACCGGCAGGCTCTATCGGAACAACGATATTTAAGCGCCGATGCCGATCTCGAAAATATCATGGAAGACCGTCCGTCGCAGGAAGATGTGCTTCGCCATCAGGAATATCTGCGTCTGGTCATGCAGGCAATGGCCGAACTTCCAGAGCGCACGCGCATCGCCCTTGAAATGCATCGTTTCGAAGGTTTCAAGCTCAAGGAAATTGCTGCGCATCTTGGCATTTCCACGGCTCTCGCGCATGCGCTTGTTTATGAAGGGCTTGAACATTGCCGCAGGCGGTTATCCCGAGAAACAGGAAATTGAAGGCCTTTCCTGAAAAAATGCTACGCGTTTTCGTTTCTTATATGAAAAGCCATGCGAATGGTATTTGAAACGAGCCGGGAGTTGGAACAGGCTTGGGGAGAAACTCTCATTTCATCAAACCATAAATCAGAGCAAGCGCGGCAGGAAGCGCTCAACTGGCTGATCGCGCTTCAGGACGAGCCTGACGATTGCGATGCTTCAGCCCGCTTTGACGCTTGGCTTAAGGAGAGCGTGGAAAATACGCAAGCCTGGGCCGAGGCACAACATGTCTGGACTGCTCTGGGCGATGCGCACGACGAAGCCGTCCATAAATCCTCCTTCAACGAGGCAAAGGCTAAGAGAGAGAAACACGCTCACAAAGGCCGTTTTGCTGCTTTGGCAGCCATTGGCGCTACCATCTGCCTTGCACTTTTGCTGCAACCGGCAATTAATATCTGGCTCCATGCCGATTACCAAACCGCAACCGCCGAAACGCGGCAAATCCGGTTGGAGGATGGCAGCAACATTTATCTTGGTGCCGATAGCGCCATCGATATTGCTTTCACCGCGCAAAGTCGCCAAGTGCAGCTTCTTTCCGGTGAAGCCTATTTCGAGGTCACACCCGATCAGGCGCGTCCATTCACAGTCGATGCGAATGGCGTCGAGACGAGAGTTCTCGGCACTAGCTTTAATGTGAGCATGACAACTGACGGCGTTGCCGTTGCGGTCAATCATGGTCGGGTGAGCGTTGCCGCACCGCAAATGACTGCGTCTGTCGAAAAGCCCCTAGAAGCCGGTGACTGGGTACGCGTTGATTCTCATGGGCAGATCGAACGCGGAAAGGACGCACCCGAACTTGCCGGAGGCTGGCGCAATGGCATGCTCGTCGCCAAGAACCAGCGGGTCGGCGATGTCATCGACGATATTCGCCGCTATTATAAGGGCACGATCCTGATTGCCGATAGAACAATCGCCACGCAGCATGTCACGGGCGTCTATGATCTGAAGAATCCAGCCGATGCGCTTTTGGCTGTCGCGCAGGCGCATGGCGCGCAAATACGCCATATCGGTCCATGGATCATGCTTGTTTCCAGACCTTGATCAGTATTATTTTTTTAAACATGAGTATTTTTCTCTGAAAAAATGAATGGCCATTTCGTTCTTTCAATGAGGGCTGATTTTTGGTGTCGATTCACCACCCCTCGCAATGGAGAATGAAGGGGTTTTGGAATGCAGCGTAAGGGGATAATCGGAGCCGGACTGAGAGGTGCGTTGATGCTGGGCACCGCATTGAACTGCTCTGGAATAGCCATGCCATCGATGGCGCAGGGTGCTATGCAGCATCCATCTGTGGCTCCAAAGACGTTTACAATCTCTCCCCAGCCGCTGCAAAATGCCCTCACGCTGTTTGGTCAGCAGGCAGGCGTTCAGGTTTCCGTTAATGCATCCTTGCTGCATGGGCTGTCTTCAGCCCGTGTCAATGGCACAATGGAGCCGCAGGCAGCGATCCGGCAGTTGCTCGCAGGCACCGGTCTTCAGCCGCATTTCACCAGCCCGACCACGGTTCTCGTCAGCCGCTCGGGCGCGGGCACAGACGCTGCCGGCGCAACTGCCGCAGGCGATGTTGTCCTGCAACCAATCGTAATTGGTGGATCCTCCACTCAAACTGCAGCCGGCCCGGTCGAGGGTTATCTTGCAACGCGCAGCATGACGGGTACCAAGACCGACACGCCTTTGCGCGATATTCCGCAATCGATCCAGATCGTGCCGCGCGATGTCATCGCCGATCGTCAAACGACAAGCCTCACCGAGGCGTTGCAGGTTGTTCCAGCCGTGCAGCAGAACAGCACATCGGGTAATCGCGGCGAAACATTCAAGGTACGCGGCTTCTCTTCACCCGGCTATGCTATTGACGGGGTCATGCTCAACCCTACCGGCGACCGGCCCGAGACTTTTCTCGATCTTGCTAATGTCGAACGCGTCGAAGTGCTTAAAGGTCCTGCTTCAGCGCTTTACGGACGCGGCCAGCCGGGTGGTCTGATCAATATCGTCACGCGCCAGCCGAGTGATGTTTTTGAAGCCGATGCCTCGGCGCAGGTCGGAAGCTACGGCTTCTGGCGCGGCGAAGGCTCGGTCAGCGGGCCTTTGAATGCGGATGGAAGCCTGACCGGACGGTTGACCGGAGCCTTGCAGACGGAAAAGGGTTTTCGTGACGAGCGCGCGGATAGCGACCGCCAGTTTGGCAGCGGTGTCTTGCGCTGGGAGCCGACAGATGCGACCCGCATCACGCTTGGCCTTGATTATACACGGCAGGAACTACCATTTGATCGCGGTCTGATCGTCACGCCCGATAATAAAGTAAGCCTGCCGCGTGACCGCTTTCTTGCCGAAGAATGGTCCAAAATCGACGCGCATAAGACGCGCGTCGCGCTCAGAGCCGAACATGACGTCAGTAACCAGCTCACAGTGCGCGGATCACTGAGCTATGATGACGCCAAGGTGCATGATACCGGCATCGATTTCCGTGATCTGGAAGATGATGGCAGGACACTCAAGCGTCGTTATACGGATCGCATTGAGGATTCGCACAATCTCGATGCGCAACTGGAAGCGCAGTTGAAATTCGATACCGGCGCAATCGGCCATACGCTTTTAGGCGGAGTGCAATATACGCGTTCGCAAATGCTGTTTACGTCCTATCGCGCCAATATTGATCCAATCGATATTTACAATCCGGTCTATGGTGCGCCAATGACCAAGACCAAGCTGAATTCCGACTATGATAATGACATCGAAATGGTCTCTGTGTTCCTTCAGGATCAGGTCGAGTTCTCGCCGCAATGGAAGGCACTGGCAGGGCTTCGTTATGATCGGGTATGGCAGGAAATGGAGCAGAAGATCGCAGGCACCGGCGATGAAACGCCCGATATAGACGAAGGTGCGCTGACCGGCCGTCTGGGCCTTGTCTATCAGCCGATCGATCCAGTATCGCTTTATGCCAGCTATTCGGAAAGTTTTGCGCCGCAAAGCGGCATGACCCGTGAGAGAGAGGCGCTTGATCCGGAAGAAGGCTGGCAGATCGAGGCTGGCGTGAAAGTCGACGTCATCCCTGACCGGCTTTCTTTCACAGCCGCTCTCTTCCAGATCACCAAGACCAATGTCGCAACCAGCGATCCGCTGGATTCCGATTATTCGGTTATGACCGGCAAGCAGCGCGTGCGCGGCGTCGAACTCGACATTACCGGCGAAGTGACGCCGGGCTGGAATATTATCGCTTCCGGCGCCTATCTTGATGCGCGCATTACAGAAGACGAGGATTACGAGGTCGGCAACCGCCTGACCGGCGTGCCTGTGTGGAGCGGCAGCATCTGGACGACTTATGAATTCCAGAGCGGAAAACTTGAAGGTTTAAAGATCGGCAGTGGCATACAGGCTGTCGGTGCGCGCGAAGGCGATCTCGATAACAGTTTTTCCGTCGATGGCTATTACAGGCTCGATGCCATGGCATCCTACAAGATCAACGATCATCTGGAACTGGCGATCATCGGCCGCAACCTGACCGATCAGGACTATATCGAGACACCTGTTAGCCGCACCGAAAACCATCCCGGTGCACCGCGCAGTGTCTTTGCTTCGATCAAGACGAAGTTCTGATCGGCGTGGACTCCATGCCAAGCAATATATCCGGCGTGGGTGTCGAGCTGAAAGGGGTCTCCTTCAGCTACGGCACCCAGCGGGTTTTGCATGACATATCCTTTCGCGTTCACCGGGGTGAATTTGTCGTCATCATCGGGCCGAATGGCTGCGGCAAGAGCACGGCACTGAAAGTTCTCTCCGGCATCAAAAAAGCCAGGCAGGGTCATGTTCTAATCGACAATCATGCGCTTTCCGATTATTCGCGGCGCGATCTTGCCAGACGGCTGGCGCTATTGGCACAATCCGGTAGCCTTCCTTCGGGTATGCTTGCCTATGATCTTGTCGGCATGGGGCGCTATGCGCATGAATCATGGCTGCGCCGGCAAACGGCGCAAGATCGTGAGCACATTGAACGCGCCATGGCGCGCATGGAAGTCGGCGATCTTGCCCAAAGGCGATTGTCGGAGCTTTCCGGCGGACAGCTTCAACGTATCCGCATGGCGATGGTTCTGGCACAGGATACGTCGGTCCTGCTGCTTGATGAGCCTACAAATCATCTCGACCTCAAGCATCAGCACGCGCTTCTCGCAATCGCTCGGCAGGAAGCACGCAAAGACCGCGCCGTTGTCGCCGTTCTGCATGATCTGACACAGGCAAGCCTTTATGCCGACCGTATCATTCTCATGCATGAAGGGCACATCATTGCCGATGGAGCGCCAAAATCCGTCCTGAGCGTTGAAGCCGTTCGACAGGTCTACGGGCTAAACACCCGCGCTCACACTATTGGCGATATTGTCATACACCTGCCTGAAAGCATGGTCCCATGAAAGCGGTGTTATTGGTTCTGGCGGGGCTTTCTGCGCTTGTTCTTTTATCGCTCATACATCTTTGCAGCGGTGCGCGGCCTTTCAGCCCCGTGGTGGTGATTGATGCGCTGTTTCATTATGACGCCCAAAACTATGCCCATGTCGTTATCGTCCGACAACGGTTGAGCCGTCTTGTCGTGGCGCTTGGCGTAGGTGCAATGCTGGCAATTGCCGGTTATGTGCTGCAAAAGATCCTGCGCAATGATCTTGTGTCACCCTCAACACTTGGCATCAACACCGGAGCTGCGGCGTTCAGCGTGCTCGGCATTCATTTTCTCGGTCTTTCCGCCGCAAGCCTGTTCTGGCCTGCCTTGAGCGGCGCAATCGCAGCACTTGCCTTTACTTTTCTTGCAGCCGACATGCTCGGGCAAGGTGAACGCGATCCGATCTCGCTGGTGCTCGGCGGCGTGATGAGCAGCACGCTGTTTTCGGTCGCAACCGCATTTGTCGTCTCGCTCGACCCCGATTCATTCGAGAATATATTGGGCTGGCTGGTCGGCGATATTGGAATTTTCGATTATCAATCCCTGGCTCCCCTCTGGCCTTTCGGGCTGGCGGCCATTCTGGTGCTATGCTTTTTAACCCGCACCCTTGATATCATGGCACTTGGCGGCGAGCAGGCTGAAAGTCTTGGCGTCGATATTCACATAGCACAACGCCTGGCCCTTGCAGGCACGATCATTCTTGCCGTCATCGCCGTCACGGTCGCGGGTCCCATCGGCTTTGTCGGGCTGGTGGTGCCGCATATGGCAAAGCTGCTGGTGGGCGAAACAGGGATCGTTCCCATCCTCTTTTGTCTGCTGCTCGGAAGCGCACTTTTAACGGGTGCGGACATTGTTGCGCGCACATTGTTTGCCCCTCAGCTTTTGATGGTTGGAACGGTGATGGCGCTTGGTGGCGGTGCAGCTTTTCTTGCGATCATCCTTGTAGCATTTCGAAGGCGTGCGGCATGAAAACCATGCGCTATATCGCATTTGGTCCCCTTCATATGCCGTTTTCACAACGGCTAATCGTGGTGGTACTCATCCTCACGCTGCTGCTGGTCATTTTGTCCTTTGCGGCACTTCTGCTGGGCACGACAGATATAAAAGCCTCAGCCGTTCTGCATTGGCTGTTCACGCCGTCTGCTCAAAGCGACAAGGATATAAGCGCCTTGATGCAATTGCGCGCGCCCCGCATTGCGGTCGCCATTCTTGGCGGCGCGATGATGGCGGCGTCCGGCTATCTGCTGCAAGTGGTCTCCGGCAACGGGCTGGCTGATCCCGGCCTGATCGGCATTTCGCACGGCACAAGTGCCGCGATACTGCTCGGCGCAATGGTTTTTGCCATTCCGCCGACATGGCTGCCGCTGGCAGGGCTGGCCGGTGGGCTGATGAGCGGCATTTTCGTGCTGGCACTGGCAGCATGGCTACGATCGTCAAATGGTCTCATTTTGATAGGCCTTGCAGTGGGGATCACGCTTGGCGCGTTGGTGGAAATCATCTTGGTCAGCGGCGGTGTGTTGCAGTTCTCGCGCTATATGAGCTGGTCACATGGCTCGCTCACTGCCGCCTCCACGCAGGATGCGGCAAGGCTTGTCATATGGGCATTGCTTCTGTGCCTGCCCGCTTTCGCCTTCACCCGCGCCATGGCGCCGCTGGCGCTCGGAAACGAACAGGCTGCAACAATCGGCATATCGCCGGGCACTATTCGCGCAATGCTGACATTGATCGCAGCTAGCCTTGTCGCGCCGGTCGTCTCGGTTGCCGGTCCCCTATCCTTTCTTGGATTGATCGCGGCGCATATTGCGCGTCGGCTTATCGGCACCCGTCCCGGCGAAGTGCTTGTCGTCACCATGCTGACGGGAAGCCTTCTTCTGCTGCTGGCCGATATTGCCGGACGCACATTGTTCTTGCCGATCATTGTTCCGGCTGGACTGATCGTTTCCGTCGTAGGAGTGGTCAGTTTTCTACTCGTTGCACGCGGGGCTCGTCTATGAGGAAAATTTCAATGCGTTTATTGGCTCTTTTGCTGTTGTCGTCTCTCAGCTTTATCAATGCCACGCAAGCGCGCATGGTTACCGATCATGACGGAACACGTGTGGAGGTGCCGGACAGGCCGCAACGTATCGTCTCATTGCATGACTGGACGCTGACGGTCATGGCCTATGAGCTTGGTGCGCCGGTCATCGGCAGCAGCGGCCGCATGGCCAAAGATGGCAGTTTTTATATGCGTGGCGCGCGTGAATTATTCGGCCTTGATTTTACCAAAATGGCTCTGGCTTCGGTACATGGAAAGCCCGATCTTGAACGGATTAGAGCGCTTCAACCCGATCTGATCGTCGCCAATTCCGGCGATTATTCCGCCTTGCGCGCACAGTTAGCAACAATAGCACCAACCCTGATGTTCAACCCCGAACAGGGACGAGCGATGCTGGAACTCTATGAGGAATTCGCAGCATGGATCGGATATTCGCAACGCTTTGAAGAACTACATGCAAGCTATATTGAAGCATCAAAGGCGGCACGAGAGTGCCTTGCCACCACGAGTGATGACAAAACAACCTACGCAGCCATTCTGGCCAATGGACGCGATGGCAGTCTGCAAGTACTCAAGGATTATGGATCGCTGACCACAGTTCTCGATGACCTTGGTTTTGCGCCTATGCCAATCATTGCAACCATGCCGGAAAACCGCAGTCGCATGACGATTGGAGCGGAAATGATCGATGCAATCGACGCAGATTATATCGTCACTTCTTTTCTGCCCGATCATGAGGAAGGACCGCAAAGTATCTTTCAGGATTTCGAACGAATTGCTCCAGGCGCCAAGGATTTTCTCCATGCATTTCGCAACAATCACGTCTTCAGCTTTTCCCGCTATGAGGTTTACCCACCTAGCTTCAAGGGATTGAATATAACCATTCATAATTTCTGTGAACTCAGAAAAAATATATAGCTAATTTAGCTAAAAATATGGCAATCGGTAGGAAATATTTCTTAAATGTTAATTTTAATTTCCATTCATTTCAAAATGAGATCACATATACAATGACATAACTAATATAAAATCGGAAAAACCACAATTAACCCCCATTACTGACTGATGAACGCAGACGAACAACGGGTTTATTCTGCTTCTAACACCGATGCCGTCAGCTATCTACGTCATTTCAGTAGTTGCATGCCAAGTGGGATCATTCAATTCTGGTCGGTGTTTTCCTGATATTTATGTCTTTTACACTGGTTGCGTGGTTAGCTACCCCCGATTTGAACCTGTTTTTCTAAGTCATTGATATGGCTTATAAAACGAGGTTTTGGTAAGTTTGGAGGATTTTTAGCAACAAAAAACCCTCAGACAACTGTTTGAATTAATTGAGGGTTTTTGGTTCTAACTGGTTGCGGGGGCAGGATCTCATCTTAACTTGCAACCATTATGGCCGACACATACTCTGCTCAGATATCTCCCTGCCAGGGAATATAGCAGGCTATTTCGTACCGCAGCGTAAAGTCATAAGCACGGCAAATATTTTTTCC
>JAATGD010000039.1 GCA_015654965.1 Hyphomicrobiales bacterium | reverse complement strand
GCCGCGCTTGCGCGTGCCGTGATGCTCTGCCATACGCAGGAAGATCAGATTGCCCTTACCACCCATTTCATTGAGCAAATAGGGTGACACATCGGCCGACATTGCCCAGTTATTGGTGGTGACATCGACCACAACGCCGTCGACCTGACCGCTATCGATCGCAAAGACCGGGATTTTGGCTGCTACAGCGGAATCGATAGCGGCACGCGAGGCGCGCAAATCCGACATGCTGACGATGATCGCATCCACACCGCGCGAGGCGGCATCCTGAATGTTCGACGCCGTGCGTTCGCCCGAGCCGCCGCTATCCAGAACGCTGATGCTCCAATCCTTGTTGGTTTCCTTGAGCCAGGCGTCAAAGCCTGCCTTTGCCCGCTGCTCGGACTGCGCCGCAGCGTTGGAATGCACCCAGGCTACATTGGTGGCCGACGCGCTTGCCGTGCCCATGAGCATAGCCAGAGCCGCGACGGCAATGGTTTTCCTAAAAAATCCCGAACCCATTTTTTCCTCCCAGAAGCCATGTGGTTGGCTCCACAACTGGCTTTGAATTGCTGTTTACCGGCACAATACTCAGTTGACTTCGATCTGCTCGGTGCCTGTCACGGAGCGCGCCATCGCCGTTCCGCCATTCCTCCACACCTGCCGCACCAACGAAAATCGGTCTCTGCTCCTCTAGAAACCCCATTCCGCTGCCCTTGCTTCAGGTTCCATTCCGATTGACCTGCCTGCTCTTTCGCGCTCTTGTCCGTCGGAACGATTGGTATTAAGCGTCGTCAAATTACAAATGTCAAATACAAATACATTTGTAATTAGTGTTGGGAAATGAACGAGGAACCGATGAGTGAAGCTGAAGACAGCCTTATGGTGCGCGTAGCGTGGCTCTATTACGTTGGCGGATTCAATCAGGAGGCGACAGCATCCCGACTGGGCTTGACCCGGGCACGCGTGAACAAGATATTGGGCGAAGCCCGCGAAAGCGGTCTTGTCAGCATCTCCATCGATCATCAGAACGCAGGCACATTGCCCGTGGAAAACGAGCTGATGCGCCGCTATGGATTGGATTTTTGTATTTCAACGCCGCAATTTGGCTTCCATACCGATGAGGACACGGCTTCCGAAATCCGCAAGCAGGTTTCCTTCCGGGCAGTCGGTGTCGCGGCAGCGACTTACCTCAAGAATTTTCTTGCGGACAATCAGGAAGCCACCATCGGCACAGGCTGGGGAAGAACCATCGAACAGATGACAGTGCAACTTGCAGGTGTACGCGCACCGCAGGCCCGGTTCATTTCGTTGATGGGATCTCTCACCGCAAACTCCGCCTATAATCCTTTTGAAGTTGTGCACATGCTGGCGCGGCGGACAGGTGGGCAAGGCTTCTTCCTGCCGGTTCCGTTCATTGCTGATTCCCCAGAAGACCGAAAAGTTCTCATTTCGCAGCGCTCCGTGGCGCGTGCGCTGGAGATTGCCCGCACCGCCTCCGTCTGCTTCATCAGCGTCGGCGAGTTGACTGAGGATTCCCTGCTACGCCGCCAGAACATGCTCAGCAGGACGGAACTGGAAAGCCTGAGGGCTGCCGGAGCAATCGGTGATACCAATGGAATTTTTTTCGACAAGGAAGGACAGCAAGTGGATCACGAAATGAACCGGCGCACAATCGCGCTCAGCTTTGCCGAGTTAAAGAAAATTCAGGTTGTCTTACTGATCGCCGGGCAAGAGAAAGCCCTTGCAGCCAAGGCGCTTTTGAAAAGCGGCATCATCAACGGCCTGATCATTGATGGCGACGCTGCTGACGCGCTGATTGCACTTTCGTAATTCTCACCGCAATCTCTATTAATATTTGAACGATCTTCAATGATACATTGTTGGTCTGACCGAAGTGGCACAGGAAATACAGAACCGGATTTCCAATCCGGGTGTATCGAGCTTGAACCGGAGAGTTGGCCAAGTCCGGTTTCAGAATGCCGGTCCACCTTTACCGTTCGTCTCCGCAAATCTCATTCTTCAGGCTGCGCCCCTGACGAAGCAAGGCTTCACCATTGGGTGCTCATACCAAGACCGAGAACACGACCGCGTCCGGCATAGGCCGCCGATACACCTGATGCGATCGGTGCAGCCCAATAGATTGGCCTTTCATCGCACACATTATTGGCAAAGACATAAAGAGTAAGGCTATCTTTCTGCCAGCCCAGCTTGGCATTGACAATGTTATAGGGATCAAGCTTGCCGATATTGGCGATATCGCTGTAGCGAGTTCCAACATATTGATAGCTGGCTGATGCCGTGAATTCTCCGGGGATGCCCAGCCGCCCGGCCGTAAAGCGATAATCAAGCCCCAATGTGGTCGAGAAGGAAGGAACCTGAGGGACTTTGTATCCGTCTACCGCTCCTGCCGTCGCTGTATCCTCTGTCACATTCACAAGTTTTGACTGAATGAGGCTGAAGCCTCCAGTCAGGTCGAGCCCGTCGGCAAGCGTTGCCGTTGCACTCGCTTCAAAACCATAGCTTCGGTAATCCTGGTTGGCGAGATGGGCCGTCAGACTGGCAAAATCAAAGCTCGTGAGCAATCCATCTTTCACGTTGTTGTAGAATACCGCCCCGTCAACCCGCAGCCAGTCCGTGATCTGCGCCTTGGTGCCGATTTCATAGGTCCAGGATGTCGTCGGATTGAACGGTTCCTGAACGATGCCATAGGGCGCATAGGTGGTGGCCTTTTCAAATCCGCCCGATGAATAACCGCGCGCTACCGAGGCATAACTCATGATATCATCGGTCCATTTATAGGAAAGCGCCATGCGTCCAGTCAGATAGGTATCCGAGTAGCTTCCGTTTTGAGAAAGAGAAGCAACCGTGCCCGGATAGCCATTGGATACATAGTTGCCGTCCAGTTCCTGGCGTTCATGAGCGAGCCGAAGACCTCCGGAAATTTCCCACCGGTCGCCCAGAGGCACGCTTGCATCGCCAAACACAGCGACAGTCTGGCTGGTGATATCATTGTCGATTGTTCCGTTGACAAATGAATACAGAGAACTGTTCATGTCACGTTGGAGGGAATAGTCCGACCGGAAGTAGTTGGCGCCGAGGACCCACTTCCAGGACGAGTCTTCGAGTGAGTTGATGCGGAATTCCTGGTTGAATATTCGATCATGATCGCGAAACGACAAATAATCGACAGACGTATCATTAAAGTAATTATAATAAGGCAGATAGGCGGATAGGCCCGTTGCATTCAGGTAGGATGAATATAGCAAGCTGTCAGTGTAATCATTGTCGCTTTTAAGCCGGATATCCTGATAGCTCGTCGACGATGTAAACTGAAAAGCATCGAATTCCTTGCTTATTTTTATTGATCCATTGGCGATATCCTGCTGGTTAAGCGGACGAATATCCTGCCCACTGGAAGGAAAATCACTCGTCTCAAGCAGAATATTGGACGGATTCGTATTCTTATTGTGGCTGTAATCACCAGTGATGTCGATCATCAGCGTATTGTCCGGCGTAAAGCGAAGGGTTCCGCGTGCCGCACCGATTTTTGAGGCGCCACCATCACCACCAATTACGGTATCGGGAATGTCACCATCGAAGTTCTCAAAGCGTGCGACTCCACGCCCCGCAACCGTGCCGGGAACGATCCAGCCTCCAACGGTACCCTGTATAAAACCGTAACCGTCG
>JAATGD010000399.1 GCA_015654965.1 Hyphomicrobiales bacterium | reverse complement strand
GTCAACATAGGAGGCTTTTATACCTGGCGCGTTGAATGGCGCTTCCATTTTTGGCGGCAAAGGACGGCGAAGCCAGAATATAATCGAGCTGACAGAGGTGGCGCTCTTCCGGCCCACGCGTATGATAAAGCGTCCATCGGTCCTCAATGGGACGGCGCTCGACCAGATTGACGGCAAAGCCATCGCCAAGCAGCGCGTCGAGCGCGCTTTGCGTCTCCGCAACCGGCGTAAAATCATATCCGTTCCATTCATCGCCCGTAATGACGATGCGTTCACGATAATCATTGAGGTCGCCGCAGATCAGCCAGCGCCGCTCTGCCGCTTTGTCCGCGCCGAACTTGTCCTCGATGATGGTGCGGATTGCGCGCGCTTCCGCCATGCGCACGGGATGAGAGGATGTGCGCCCGTCAAAACCGTTGCGGGCACCGGACATCGATTTGAGATGCGTGACAAAAAGCGACAGCGGCTTGCCGGCAATGCGTAAATCGAGATTGAGACAATCGCGCTTGAAAATACGGTCATGCGGCTCGATTCCAAGCTCCGCCAGCACAGGATCGTAAAGATCATAATCGCTGTAGGTCACATGCGCGTAGCTCGTGACGCTCACGACCTCTATCGGCTGGCCGTCACGGGTCTGATCGCGCACCATCACCGCCACATCGATGCCGCGGCTGTCATTGCCATCGACCAGATATTTGTTGCGATAACCGTGGCCGACCATGCGGAACAGATAGCCATATTCAAACGCATTGAGGGCTGCGAGATTATCGACCTCTTGCAGGCATAAAATATCGGCACGCGTCTGCGCAATCGCCAGAGCCGTCATCTGCCGCGTATCGTCGGCATGGGCGATCATGCGCGCCTGCTCAAGCTGGCGATATTGCGCCTCATCGCTGATCTCGAACAATTTGAGACTGCGGTCCTGATGCAATTCATTGCGGAAACCGGAAAAATCAAACCGGTGCATCAGATTTTCGACATTGAATGTGGCGATCGTAAACATATGCGCAGCAATGTCGCGACTTGCATGACGCTTGGCAAGGATTACTTCACGCCCGTTTTGCAAAAAATTCGCGCATGGATGTTTTTGAGGAGCTTCATACTTATATTCAATTTATGATCGTGATTGAATCACACTTTCAAAAAACGCAACCAAATAGCTGAAAAGCAAGGTCAAATGATCAGGACAGCCCTCTGCGCGGCAATCATATCAAGCCTCATGACCGGCATGTTCGCCGCACCTGTCATGGCTGTCGAGGTGCGCAAGACGCCTTATCTTCCTTCATTGCATCCACCCAGGCCGCCTATTCTCAATCCCAATTCCGGCATGAACCGGCCCGGCCCCACATCGCGCGGTTGCTATGGCTCCACGACCTGCCGTAACAGCGGTAGCTATATCGATGGCAATGGCATCCTGACTTATAAAAATGGCGAACCGCTGGAAGTCCGCCCCTCCACCCGACCGCAAATGAAACGTATGCGCCCGGATGCCAGCCACATGCAATGGTGCGCGAACCGCTATAATAGCTATCGCACTTCCGACAACAGCTACCAGCCGCTGGCCGACCGCGCACCGGCTGCAATTCGCCTTTTCAATAAAAAACCGGGCTTGAAGCCCGGCTTTTTTGTTTCATATGCGGCGCATATCAGGCCGCCGCAGATTTCGTATGCGTACGGATCAGACGACCGAGGCGCTTGATGCCTTCATCGATCATCTCGTCATTGGCGCAGGAATAGCTCAATCGCAGCGTGTTAGCGCCCGATCCATCGGCGAAAAACGCCTTTCCGGGAACGAAGGCTACTTTCTCGCTCTCGATGGAAGCGGCCAGCAACGATGCGCCATCCATGCCTTTGGGAAGTGTGACCCAGATGAACATACCGCCTTCAGGCTTGGTCCAATGCGTGCCTTCAGGCATATATTTTCCGAGCGCTTCGAGCATGCAGTCACGGCGATGCTTGTATACGCTGGCGATTTTTGCGACTTGCGCGTCAAAGCCATGGGTTGCCACATGATGAATGGCGATCTGGTTGATTGTCGAGGAATGCAGATCCGCCGCCTGCTTCATCAGGACCAGCTTGCGAATGACCGTCTGCGAAGCGACGACATAGCCGACGCGCAATCCCGGAGCGAGCGTTTTGGAGAACGAGCCACAATAGATCGTGCGGGTCATTTCGATATCCCCGCCCTGTCGCGCAATATCGAGCGCGAGAATGGGTGCTACGGCTTGCCCGTCATAACGCAGATACTGATAGGCCGCATCCTCGATGATCGGAATATCCAGCTCATCCGCCTGAGAAAGCAGCTTCTGGCGACCGACCAGATCGACGGTTTCACCCGTCGGATTGCTGAAATCGGCGGAAAGATAGGCAAACTTGACCTGACCGCCAGCATTGGCCGCCGTATCCTTGTAGGATTGCGGTGTGCGATTGCCATTGACCGAGAGCGTATCATAGCTCGGCTCATAGGCATTGAAGGCCTGAAGCGCACCAAGATAGGTCGGCGCCATCACCAGAGCCGTGTCGTTGGGCGACAGGAAGAGCTTGCCCAGATAATCGAGCGCCTGCTGCGAACCCGATGTGATGAACACATTATCCTCGGTGCATGCAATGCCGATCTTGGCGAGTTCACTGACAAGCCATGTGCGCAGCGGCTTATAGCCTTCCGACACCGAATATTGCAGCGCAGCATTGGCTTCGCTGCCTGTGAGCGAAGCCTGATACGCCACCTGGAAGGCCTCATTGGGGAACAGTGCCGGGTCGGGAATACCGCCGGCAAACGAGATGATGTCAGGCCGCTCCAGAAGCTTCAGAAGCTCACGGATTTCTGATGCGCGCATGCGTTTGGAGCGCGTTGCAAATACAGTTTCCCAGTCCAGCACGGGAAATCTCCTCAATTCAACTCAAACGTCCGATTGGAGGTCAAGCCTCTTTCATCAAATGAAGCGATAGCGCAATTTTGAGCCTACGAGAACACCTGTTTCCATGCTGCCATGGAATAAGCCTATTCGTAATTGTTCTGGCCCGACTGCGCATGAACCTTGCAAGATCAAAAGGGACGCAAAAAACGCCCCTTTTGGTATGATGATTAAGCACCATAAAATCCGATGAGATATCGCGGATTTTTAGTTGCGGGCCTTGTCCACGAGTTTATTCGATGCAATCCAAGGCATCATGCCACGCAGCTTTTCGCCGACTTCCTCGATCTGGTGGCTGTCATTGTTACGACGGATACCCTTGAAGCGGGCAGCGCCACCCTTCCATTCCTGCATCCAGTCGGAAGTGAACTTGCCGGTCTGGATGTCCTTGAGGACGCGCTTCATCTCAGCCTTGGTTTCCTCGGTGATGATGCGCGGGCCGGTGACATATTCGCCCCACTCAGCCGTGTTGGAGATCGAGTAATTCATGTTGGCGATGCCACCTTCATAAATCAGATCGACGATCAGCTTCACTTCGTGCAGGCACTCGAAATAAGCCATTTCCGGCGCATAGCCGCCTTCGACCAGCGTCTCGAAACCGGCGCG
>JAATGD010000172.1 GCA_015654965.1 Hyphomicrobiales bacterium | reverse complement strand
TCGTTTCCGGCGCGCCGCGCGGACATGCGCTTCGCTGGCGGCGCTATGATGCCCATACCAGAAGCCGCCCCGCGCACCGCGATTACGGCATGGCGCTGCTTTCCGGCTTTTCGGCCCTGCTTGCGACTTGTGTGGCGACCGCATTCTGGATTGCGACCAGCTGGTCGCAGGGCAGTGCCGCGGCCATGATGGCGGGCATCTTCTGCTGTATTTTTGCAACCATGGACGATCCTGTTCCGGTGATGCGCAAGTTCAACTGGCTGCTGCTGATCGTGATTGCAGCAGCGTTTGTGTTTGAATTCGCCTTGATGCCTCTGGTGGATGGCTTTCTGCCGCTCGCGCTGGTTCTGGGCCTGTTTCTGGTTCCGGCCGGATTGCTGCTGGCGATCCCGTCGCAATTTCTGCTCGGCTTGGTGCTTTGCGTGAACCTGCCCAACATGCTGATGCTGCAAAGCCATGCCACATACGATCTCATCAGTTTTGCCAATGTCAATCTGGCAACGGTGCTTGGTATCGGGATTGCGGCTGTGGTGACATCCATCGTGCGCTCTGTGGGAGCGGCATGGACGGTGCGCCGCCTGATCCGGGCGGGATGGCGCGATATTGCGGCTGCCACCGAGCGCGGCGCTTCCCGCTATCGCCGTCAGCGCATGAACCATCTGCTTCTGCGCATGATCGACCGTATCGGCATGATGACACCGCGTCTAGGGCTGGTCCCGGCGTCGGATATTGTCGAGGTCGATCTGTTGCGGGATTTGCGTAATGGCATGAACATCATCGATTTGCAGCAATATCGCGCAAAACTGGCCCCGGCCTCGCGTGAGGCGGTGGATGCGGTGCTCGACAATCTCGGCGGTCATTACCGCGCGCTGTCAGCACACAAGCTGCGGGACGAAACGGATGAGCGCCTGCTCAATGCCATCGACAGGGCTATCGAAACCATCATCGAGAGCGGGGCGTCCGCTGCCGTGCGCCGTCCGCGACTGGCGCTGGTAGCGCTGCGCTTTAATCTTTTCCCAAAAGCGCCGCCTTTCACGATGCCGCCAAGACCCCAAATGCAACTCCTTGAAGCAGCCTGAAGACCGATCCGACCATGCGACCTGAACTCGACCTTTATGGCATCTATGTGCCGACCCTCGCCGTGGTGGCGCTAGGGGCCTATTTCGCCAATGTAATGGCGCAGCGCCTGCTTGCGCGCGCCGGTTTCTACCGTCTTGTGTGGCACCGGCCCCTGTTCGATGCCGCCATGTATTTCTGTATTTTCGGCGCTGCCGCATTTCTGTTGAATGGACTTTGATCTATGAAAAAACTGTTCGCGCATACGGGTCGGGTTTTCCTGACGCTTGTGATGGTCGGGATGGCTGGTCTGCTCGGCTGGCATATGTGGGATTATTACATGAATGCGCCGTGGACGCGGGATGGCAAGATCCGCGCCGATGTAGTGCGGCTGGCACCCGATGTTTCGGGGTTGGTGAGTGAAGTTCTGGTGCATGACAATCAGAGCGTGCAGACGGGCGAGGTGATTTTCCGCATCGACCCTGCCCGCTATACGCTGGCGCTCAGCACAGCCGAGGCGAAGCTCGACAGCAGCAAGGCAGCGCTCGACATGGCCAATCGCGATCTTGCGCGTTATCGCCAGTTGAACGATACGACCGTCACACGTCAAAAACTCGAACAGGTGGAAACCACGGCCCAACAGGCCGAAGCCGCTTATCGGCAGGCTGTGCTCGACCGCGATCTGGCGACACTCAATATGGAGCGCTCTTCGGTCAAGGCACCCGTTAACGGAGTCATCACCAATTTCTCGCTGCAACCCGGCGATTATGTTTCCGCAGGTTCGCCAGTGACGGCGCTGGTCGATACGGATTCATTTTACGTGGCTGGCTATTTCGAGGAGAACAAGCTGGAGCGTATTCATGTCGGTGATGCCGTCGTGGTGGATGTCATGGGCAGTCCCTTGCAGCTTGCAGGCAATGTCGAAGGTATCGCGGGCGGGATCGAGGATCGCGAGCGCACCGATTCCACGAACCTGCTGGCCAATGTGTCCCCGACCTTCAACTGGGTACGCCTTGCGCAACGCGTGCCGGTGCGAGTCAAATTGCATGACGTGCCAAAGGATGTGCACCTCGTTGCGGGACGTACGGTGAGTGTTTCAGTTGTTGAAAATATTAAGGAAAATTGAAGCCTGGATTTGCGCGACGGCTCTGCGTTGCCTCTTTGCCACAGCCGTCAGCTAATGCTGTTTTTTTTGAGGAAAACGCGTGTTCCCGGCCGCTCGTTCAGTTGCAGGTAACATTTATCAAGTGTAACTGGACACCAATCTCGGGCGGCGTTGGCGAGGCAGGGTTTCCTGTTGTGCAGATGGAGTGCTCGTGTGGCCAAGCCCGCTGGGCATCCGTCGAAAGAGTTCCCGAATATGACCGCCAAGCACGCCGTTCTTCTGACCACTCTGATGGTTTCAGCCATTGTCTTCATGGCAATCGGCATCTTTACCGTTGACGCAGGCAGCGGCGCACGGACATCGGACGGTTATGGTATTACCAGCGATTCCTCGGCAAGCCTGTCCGTCCAGCAGAATTAAAAATACTCCATCGCCTTGTGACAGACGGTTGCCATGAATCGCTCCGGCTGTGCCGGGGACGTGGATTTCCGCGATCATGATCTGATTGTTTAAAACGCCGCAATTCAGAAGGATTTGCGGCGTTTTCAATCAGAAAAAATCTGTTCCGGTCTTTATAATCTCGAAGCGGTCAGGCTCAGCTTGCGACGCGCTGTTCTTCCATTTCATCAAGACCGAGCAATGCGCGCACATTCGGGCGTGCCTTTACCAGATCGGCGATGCTGTATTTCATCAGCACACCGAAAAACGCATTGAGCGCTTCACGCAGGGCCGAGTTGAGGCCGCAGCTATCGACCAGCGGGCATTCGGTCGCGTCATTATCAAAGCATTCCGCCATGGAGAAATTTTCTTCCGTCACGCGCACGACATCGAAGAGGCTGATTTCATGAGCGGCACGACCCAGCCGCACACCACCATTGCGTCCACGCACGGTTTCCACCAGCTTGTGTTCGACAAGTGGCTGCAAAATCTTGAAAAGAAACAATTCCGAAACATTATACGCGTGGGCGATTTCCGGCACCCGGCTCAACTGGCCTTCATTGGCCGCGCAATACATGAGCATACGAACGGCATAATTTGTCTGGCGGGTAAGACGCATGACTATTCCTTTCAGCACTTCCCTAAGCATTTCGCACCCGACGGAACCTGTTTCGGGAAACGCTTTCGATCTTTTGGCTTACATGACGTCAGGGGTGGCACTCGCCAGAACGCACGTCATGATCAGGCATTATGTTCCTTGTATGCGATGTAGTTTAGAATAATTCTTAATATATATGAAGTCTTTTCTCACCTTTAAAGTGAAAAAGAGTCGTTTTCCCCCGATGGTCACGGTAAGTTGATAGGCTGTATGCGCCGCACAATACCCATAATGAGCCACAACGAAGGCTACAGGCCGAATTTCCTCCAGTGGTGTTCAGCGTGCAGTGGCTGAATAAAGACGTTACTGTTTTCCCGGATTTTGTTTTATTTTGAATATTTTAGTCAAGTTTATCCGGTAATAGGCATAAAGGCAACCCTGGAATGATTTTAAACATTCATTTTAGGTGTTGCTTATATTGTAGGCGTAACTGCCGCTCAAACCGGACAATGGTCTTGAAGCCAAGGGTGGCTATGAAATGCCCTTGCCTTTTTCTCAATCGTACTGATGGACGTGCCTATAGTCTTTGTACGCAAACATGGCTGGAACGCCATGTGTCGTTCGGCTACACACGATCATATCTTGTCAGTGATTTTAAGCTCTGAAGACAGGTAAGTCTTCAACTGCTCATGATAGAACAGAGGGTCTTCGTCCTTCTGGCTCATACCCTTCATCATATTGTTGAGATCGCGGGGCAGGATACCAAACCTGTCGTAGAAAAATTTGGAAAATTGCGAGCGTTCGGGAAAGCCGCATTGGCGCTTGATTTCATCAATGGGGAGCGTGTTGTTCCTGCGATTGACGAGCAGCCGATAAGCGAGATCAAGGCGCCGGTCACGAATGGCCTTTGCCACGCCACCTTCGGTTTCAAATGCGCGATAGAGATGCGTACGGGAAACTCGAAAAAACTGCATGATGGATTCAACGCTGAGAAGAGGATTGTTCAGATTAGCGTTGATATAGTCCAGAATCCTTTGCCGCATGGGTGTGTCGACCTGGCGGGAAAAAAGCAGTTTGTCATCCGCATTTTCAATGGCGGCGCTGATAAGGGTAATCATGGCTTCCTGAGCCGCAGCGGCTTCGGTGCCCTTCAAATTCTCCAGAACATTGTTAAGGCCGATCAGGTAATTGAACAGCAATTTGGTCGTTGGCGCTTCGCCCGGCAAAACCGTGCCATGAATATTGTGGTGGGAAAGCAACTGGCGCAAAGCAACACGCGGAAATATGAATGACAGGCGGGTTCCCGGCTGCTTCTTGTTTTCCATGACCTGCGTCAAATCGAGCAGGAAAACATCGCCTGCTTTTGTGCGGGCTTCGACGCCGTTGTAATTGCCTACGGATTCCCCGGATAAAATAGCCTGCACAGCGATAAATTCGGAAGTGTTGAGGGCAACCGGTTTTGCCGAGCGTCGGTAGTGCTGCCCGTTGAACTGGGTCTTGGCGATAACCATTTCACTGGCCGCATGGGAGAATGTATGTCATCTGATAATTCTGATCACCCTCTCCCGTAGGCTTCATATAATCATACATCGTCTCCGACACGGAACGCCAGAATTCGGTGCGGTCCTTCTTGTCCATCATGTCGGCTGATAGATATAGTGAAATATTCATATAAACTATCCCTAATATCTAATGTATAAATATGGCAACTACAAAAAAATCCAGCCATGGCATAAGTCAATGGCTGGATTTTTTCAATATTTCAAGATCAGAATCTCACGCTTAAATTACCGAGAATTCCATTCTCTTTTGTTTTGCCGCCAAATTGGCCAATATAAGACATCCCTAAAGTGATATTATGGTCAATTTTTGTTGATAGGCCGGCTTCAATGACAGCAACGTCCTATGCAAGCGGCACACCGCTGACGGTGAAATCGGTGCCGCCGGCAAATTTATGCATTACATCGGAAAGATCGCCATCGAAAGCGTGTCTCCAGCCGAATGCCGGTCTTGCCGCTGGCCACAACGACATTGCCCTGAATATCAGTACCGTAACGCAATTCGAGCGTTGTATCGTTACCATTGATTTCAATGGCGTTGGTGGGCGTGCTTTGCCCATAAGATGCGCCAGCCGCAACCGAACCGCCATTGACAACATAGCCGTTATCACCGACCCGAATTCCAGCGCTGCCATTCGATTTAATGTTCGAATAGGTTGATACGTCGATGCCATCCCCGCCGCGAATAGAGCCAAAATTTTCCAATCGTGCTCCGGTGTTGATGACAACGCCGTCGCCGCCTGCGCCATGTCCGCCCCAGTTCCATGTGCCATCTGGAATGGAGGTGTCAGTGCTGCTGCCGCCCACTCCACCCTGGCCGCCGGTAATTGTGGCTCCCTATACGTTTACAAGTGAGCCATCATTGATAAAGGCACCGCCACCACCACCGCCTGCTGCAACAGCGCTTCCGCCGTAAGTTGCAGGCTGACCTTGTTGGCTCGCGCCACCAACAATAATCATGTCGGTTGACAAAGTATTGGCGTCTCCTCCGAATCCACCGAGGCCGTTCGCATGTTGCCCGCGACCGTCATTGCCGTTCGACGATTCAAAAT
>JAATGD010000037.1 GCA_015654965.1 Hyphomicrobiales bacterium | reverse complement strand
TCGATACCCGACGTCACACCGCCCGCCGTTATAACGTTACCGTCACGGACTACACGCTGCTTGGTCGGAATTGCGCCAAGCGTTTCGAGAAAATCAAGCGCATTCCAATGTGTAGTTGCCTTGCGGCCCTTGAGAAGACCGGCAGCGCCCAGAACCAGAGCGCCCGTGCAGACAGAGGTAATATATTGAACGTTTTGCGCTTGGCTGCGGACAAAATCGAGAACCGTTTCATCGTGCAAAAGCGGATTGACGCCGCCACCGGGTATGCAGATCACATCAAGCGGCGGGCAATCGTCAAATGTCACGGTTGGAACGAAAACGAGGCCCGATGAGGACCGGACCGGATTGCGGTCCTTCCAGATCAGGTGTACTTCGGTACCTGCTGCGGAAGAAAACACCTCATAGGGCCCTGTCAGATCGAGCTGTTGGATGGCGGGGAAAACCAGAAGTCCAAAAGAAAAAGCCATGATAATCCCCTTCCTTTTTTTCTAATCGCCTTCAAACGCGACCAGCGTCCGCACAGGAACGCCGAGCGCTTCCAACCTCTTTCGTCCGCCAAGGTCCGGCAGATCGATGACAAAGCAGGCGGCAATAATCTCTGCACCCATCTGCAGCAAAAGCTTCGCGGCGGCTTCCGCAGTCCCACCCGTTGCAATCAGATCGTCCACCAGAATGACGCGCTCGCCTTTCTCAATGGCATCGCGATGCATTTCCATTTCATCAATGCCATATTCAAGACTGTAGGCAATGCGCACCGTATCGCGCGGCAACTTGCCTTTTTTGCGGATTGGCACAAATCCCGATGACAGCTGGTGTGCAATAGCGCCCCCCAGAATAAACCCGCGTGCTTCGATGCCTGCAACCTTGTCCACCTTGTTGCCGGCGTAAGGATAGACCAGCTCATCCACCGCACGGCGGAAAGCCTGCGCATCGCCCATCAGTGTGGTGACATCGCGGAACTGCACACCGGGTTTGGGGTAATCCGGGATGGTTCGGATGGCATCCTTCAAACTGGCTTTGAATCCGGATTCCATACTCATGCCTTTCTGCTGGGAAATTGTCTGGCGCCTGTCAGGGTTTGACGCGCCCTTATCATGCGCTCTTTTCAATCATGATATCGCGCCCACGCCAAGAGAGTTTGCCATTTTTCCAAGAGCGTTACGGAAAAAGCCGGTGAGTGGACAAAAGAAAAGGCGCCCGAAGCGCCTTTTCCTGACTGTGAATGATCGTGCGATCAGTGCTTGACGCCAGACCAGATCGAACGTTTGGCGATATAGGCCAGTCCCGCAAACAGAACCAGGAAGATAATGACGCGAAAGCCCGTCTTCTTGCGCTGTTCAAGATGCGGTTCCGCTGCCCACATCAGGAATGTGGCCACATCGCGTGCATATTGGTCAACCGTCTCCGGCGACCCGTCTTCATAGGAAACCGCCCCATCGCTGAGCGGTGGTGCCATCGCAAGCGATTTGCCCGCGATGAAATACGGGTTGTAATGCGTACCTTCCGGAATATGCATACCTGCTGGCGGCTGCTGATTATAGCCCGTCAGAAGCGAATGGATGTAATCCGGCCCTGCTTCGGCATATTGCGTGAAAATGTCGAAGATAAAGGTCGGGAAACCACGTTCCACCGCACGCGCCTTGGCAATCAGCGAAAAGTCAGGGGGGGCCGCACCGTTGTTGGAAGCGGCAGCCGCAGCCGTATTCGGAAATGGCGACGGGAAATAATCCGTCGGAATGGCCTTGCGGGTGAACATTTCGCCATCCGCATTCGGCCCGTCCTGCACTTCATATTCCGCCGCGAAAGCCTTGACCTGATCGGGCGAATAGCCCAGCTCTTCCAATGAACGGAAAGCCACCAGTTGCATGGAATGGCAGGCCGAACAGACTTCCTTATAGACCTTCAAGCCACGCTGAAGCTGGCCCTTGTCATAGGTGCCGAAGGGCCCGGAAAAAGTCCAGCTTTCCTGTTTGGGGTGATGGATCGGGAAATGCTCCGGCTCAGCCGCATTTCCACCTTCCTCAGCCGAGGCACCACCCATGGCAATCCCAAGCGCCAGCAATGGGGCAAGTCCCAAGGCAGCGAAATTCTTGAGGATGTTTTTCATTGTCACGTCCTTCATCTCTCTCGCTGTCAGGCCTTGACGTCCGCAGGGATTTCCACAGGGGCAATCCCGGACTTGCCATGGCTCTTTTCCAGAACCGCTTCGGTGATCGAGTTCGGCAGACGCTTCGGCTTTTCGATCAGGCCGAGAACCGGCATGATGACTATGAAAAAGGCGAAGTAATAAAGCGTACCGAGCTGCGCCATGAAGACATAGGAGCCTTCTGCCGGACGCGAACCAAGCCAGCCGAGGAAGATGGCATTGACCACGAACAGCCAGAAGAACAGCTTGAACCACGGACGGTAAACCGCCGAGCGCACCTTCGACGTATCGAGCCACGGCACCACGAACAGGATGGCGATCGAGCCAAACATGGTCAGAACGCCGCCAAGCTTGGAATCGATGGGACCGATATTGAAGGTGATGGCGCGCAACATCGCGTAGAAGGGCAGAAAGTACCATTCAGGCACGATATGCGCGGGCGTTTTCAGCGAGTCAGCCGGGATGTAATTATCCGGGTGTCCGAGGAAATTCGGCATATAGAAGACGAAATAGGCAAAGAAGATGAAGAAGACCAGCGCACCGAAGGCATCCTTGATCGTCGCATAGGGCGTAAAGGGAAGCGTGTCGGTTTCCGATTTGACTTCAATGCCAGTCGGGTTGGTCTGGCCTGTGACGTGCAGCGCCCACACATGCAGCACAACAACGCCTGCAATCATGAACGGCAGCAGGTAATGCAGCGAGAAGAAGCGGTTAAGCGTCGGATTGTCGACCGCAAACCCGCCCAGCAACAGTTGCTGGATCGGCTCGCCGATCACCGGAAAGGCCGTAAAGAAGCCGGTGATGACCGTGGCGCCCCAGAACGACATCTGCCCCCAGGGCAACACGTACCCCATGAAGGCAGTCGCCATCATGAGAAGGAAAATCACAACGCCCAGAATCCACAGCAGTTCGCGCGGCGCCTTGTAGGAGCCGTAATAGAGACCGCGGGCAATGTGGAGATAAACAGCGATGAAGAAGAAGGAAGCGCCGTTTGCATGCATATAACGCAAAAGCCAACCGGAATTGACATCACGCATGATTTTTTCGACCGAATGGAACGCGAGGCCGGTATCGGCGGCATAATGCATCGCAAGAACGATGCCGGTCAGAAGCTGCGAGACGAGCATAAAAGCCAGAATGCCGCCAAAGGTGTACATGTAATTGAGGTTACGCGGTGTCGGATAGGCCACGAAAGAATCGTAGACGAGACGTGGCAAGGGAAGCCGCGCGTCTACCCATTTTTCGATGCCGGTCGTCGGCGTATATGTGGAGTGTGCACCACTCATGTTTTCTCTCCCCGAGACCCGTTTCAGCCGATCCTGATGACCGTATCGGAAGTGAATGCAAATTGCGGAATGTGCATGTTTTCCGGTGCCGGACCGCTGCGGATACGACCTGACGTGTCATAGGTCGAGCCATGGCAGGGGCAGAACCAGCCGCCGAAGGAGCCGGATTCTCCAAGCGGCACGCAACCCAGATGGGTGCACACGCCGAGCATGACGAGCCAGTTTTCCTTGCCTTCACCCGCCGAGCGGGCAAGATCGGTGGCTTGTGCATCCGATGCGAGATTGGCATTGCGCGCGTTCTGATCCTTCAGATCGCCCAATGCGGTGGCCTTGGAATCGTCCACTTCCTTGGCCGTACGGTTACGGATGAAAACCGGCTTACCGCGCCATTTCACGGTCAGCGAAGCGCCTTCCGTGAGAGAAGAAACGTCAACCTCGATGGAAGCCGCGGCAAGTGTGGAAGCATCGGGCCGCATCTGGTCGATAAACGGCCATGCCAGCCCGCCTACACCGACCACACCTGCCATTCCCGTCGCAATATAGAGAAAATCACGTCGTGTCGGCTCAGCCGTGTCGTGTGCGCTCACGTGCCAGCTCCCTTTTAAACTGCATGTTCAATTGAATTCTCCCCTCGTCCTCATTCGCACTTGCGCGAAAGCGCTCCCGCAAGTGCTTGCAGGACGAATTTCCCTCTGTTCCACTATCCGATTTAGGCGTGTAAAAATCGCTTGTCCAGACACCAAGGGCCTATGACGGCACCATGTCGCAGGCGCATTTGCCGGTGAATTTCAGCGCAAAGATAACAAAAAGGCGGCCCGTTCAAACGGGCCGCCGGAGCGCAACAGACCTGCTCGGCAGGTAATGCAGAAAGCACCGGACCTATTTGGCAGGCATATCCTCGCTCGTGTCCCCAAAGCCCAGAAAACCACCGGATTGCCGCGCCCAGAGACCGGCATAAATACCACCTAGCGCCACGAGTTCCTCATGGGTGCCATCCTCGACGATACGCCCCTGATCCATCACGATCAGACGGTCAAGCGCCGCGATGGTGGACAGGCGATGGGCGATCGCGATCACCGTCTTGCCTTCCATAAGTGTATTGAGACTGTCCTGAATGGCTGCTTCGACCTCGGAGTCAAGCGCCGAAGTGGCCTCGTCCAGAATGAGAATCGGCGCATCTTTCAGCATCACGCGCGCAATCGCGATGCGCTGACGCTGACCGCCCGACAATTTGACACCGCGCTCGCCCACATGCGCTTCCAGCCCACGCCGTCCTTTGGGATCAGTCAACAATGGCACGAACTGATCGGCTTGCGCCAGACGAATCGCCTGTTGCAACATGGCCTCACTCGCATCAGGCCGTCCATACATGATATTCTCACGCACGGTGCGGTGAAGAAGCGAAGTATCCTGCGTGACCATGCCGATATTGGCGCGCAGCGAATCCTGCTGGACCCTGGCTATATCCTGACCGTCGATCACGATGCGGCCCTTTTCAAGATCGTAGAACCGTAGCAGCAGATTGACCAAGGTGGATTTGCCGGCACCCGAGCGCCCGACCAGCCCCACCTTTTGCCCGGCCGCAATTTTCAGCGACAGGTTTTCAAGAACGCCCTTGCCCTTGCCATAGTGAAAACCGATACCATCGAAATCTAGTTCGCCCTTGGTGACAACCAAGGCGGGTGCATTGGGAATATCGACCACCTCATGCGCACGCGCAATCGTAGTGATGCCGTCTTCCACCGTACCTATATTCTCGAACAGGGCCGACATTTCCCACATGATCCATTGCGACATGCC
>JAATGD010000146.1 GCA_015654965.1 Hyphomicrobiales bacterium | reverse complement strand
GGTTTCTGGCCGGTCATAGCGGTCGATGAACACAGACCAGTCAAGGTTCTCGATCACCACGCTTGCCAAGCGCTCATGCACATCCTGAAGAAGTGGTGCGAGCGTCGTCAGGTTGAAACGAGATGGTCCGCTATAGGTCACACCAAACGAACGACTGGCAACCTTGCCGCCAAATGTCAGGCGCTGGAGATAAAGGAACCGGGCTGCGCGTTCCAGATCGGTGAGCGTGGCCGGATCGCAAGCTTTCAGCCGCTCGAATTCGCGACGGCTGGTAATCTGGAAACGCAGCGTATCCATGAATTGCGGATAGTGACGCTGAAGGATGCGAAACAGGTTCACGACATCACCGGAGCGGTCATTGATAAACTCGGCCCGTGGCGCGGACGTGCGCCTGAAGAACACGCCGCCCATGCCGACGAATGGCTCTGCATATAGAGAGTGCGGCACCGCCGCGATGCGCTCACCGATCAGCCGCGCAAGCTGGCGCTTGCCACCGATATAGGCGGCAGGCGGAGACACGGGATCAACGGCGGTGAAATTCGATTGAAGGTTCATATATACGGATATCCAAGAATCAGTCACAAGCCGTTTGCCCGAAAGGGCCGGATGCGACGGTTATCTTGATGTGCTGTCGGGCGGGTTCTATCTTGCCGGATTTGCCCCGCCGCCACGAATTGACGTGGCCGTCCCTACTTGTTCGGTTTTTTCTGCGATTGATAAAGAAGGCGCGCATAAGCAATTGCTGCACATTCTATAAGTGCCGCCAGAATAGCTTCCTTACTGTGCTTGACCATCAACAGCCCTAGCTGCCGATTGAGTTCACCCGGCATCGTAGAGTAAGAGTTGAGCAGGCTATGAACTCTGTTTACCAGTGATTCCTTGCTCATATTTTTGATCCTCGGGGGTGAGAATGTTCTCTGTCGCAAGTACCTGTGGCCGCTGTAATGAACTGGTCGATTTTCTTTTTGAAGTAGTGTTCGATCATACCCAGCGGACGCCAGAACAAGTTAAAAGTATGCGCGAATTTGATCGTCAAAGTCTGGCCCGCGCCCAGCTTACAGTTTCGATTGAAAGAGATGAGGACATCGTCGATGCTTGCGCTTTGTCGCACTGCCCTCGATGCAATGGCCCCACAATGATCGTGTTTAAAGCGCGTCGAGTAGCTTACGAGAGCATTAAGCAGATAATAAAAGCTGGCGAAGGAGCGATTTTCGGTGGCTCCAGCGTTGTCTCCGTTCAAGAGATCCATCCAACTCCCGCTGCCCCTGACGCTGATCCCCACTGGCCGGAAGAAATCATTCGTCAGTTTACTGATGCCCAGCGCATGCTCAACCAAGGATTCACTCCATCCATCGTGATAAGCGCATGTCGAACGGTGCTTGATATCGTCACTAAGAAGCTTGGTGCAAAAGAAGGGGATACACTTTATAAACGCATAGAATTTCTGCGCGATACCTCGATCATTACCGAGCCTATCAGCGATTGGGCGCATGCATTGCGACTTGATGGTAATGCGGCCACGCACGACGCCATTGGCGATGAAAATGAGGCTCATGAATATGTTGAATTTCTGCGGATGCTGCTCAACATGACATTCACCTTGCCTGCTCGCATTGAGGCCAAACGGCAGCATTCCTGAAGTTTTTAATCCAGCCCAAGTTATCATGCCTGCACCTGTGCGGACGGCCAGACGATGGCATCGACAATGGCGCGGGCGGTCGTCTCGTCCTCTGCCGCATCAATGTCGCGCTTGGCACCGAGCCGGATCGCCTCGATGGCCGCGCCGATGTGCTGCCACTGGGCGAAGGCGGCAAGAACGATATCTGCCACACCGGCCAGTGTTTCGGCTGTGATGCCGACTTCCGATGACAGGATTGGATAGTCGGAAGCCTGCGGATCGGTCGCCGCCCTGAACGCCTGTGCCTCCGCAACCTTCTGCTGATAGGTCATGGCCTGACCGTTTCCGGGCGTGATGTATTTCAGGCGCTCGGTTTCGGCTTGGTTATCGACATTGCGCTTGAGATTGCCCTGCAAGTCAGAAAGTGAAAGTTCAGGCGTCTCTATAAGAACGGGTGCAAGAAAATCGTTACCGTCGAGAGTCCAACCTGCCTTAACATCTTCACCGCACGGAACGAGCGACGATACAAAGTCAGCGCTGTAGCGTTCTTCAATCGTAAAACCGTTAATTGGTTCGATGACTTCGGCGACGATACCGCCGACAACACGTGCAAAATTATCCATTGTTCTCGCCTCAATACTCGATGATGACCATGCCGGGTGCACCCGCACCACCTGACAGCGAAGACGTGTATTTACCCGCGCCCCCGCCACCTCCGCCCGGACTATGGCCGGGGCCGCCGTTTGAAACTGCCGTTATGACAGATACACCACCTCCAAACGGCGATGCCCCACCGATACCGGACGTAGGAGCACTGGGATTTCCGTTATAGCCGCGCTCGCCTTCAAGACGGATATCTCCGGTGGTCGGAGCTGCACCACCTGACGGTGTCAGCGCTGACGCATTGCCATATCCGCCACCGCCACCAGGTGCGGTTATGATCGATCCTACTGAGCTAGCACTACCAGCTGTACCATTGCCACTTCCTGTGCCGCCAACACCTCCAGCACCAACCGTGATCGCGATGGATGATCCGGGCACGACACTAACTGCTGATGCAATTTCACCATATGCACCGGCGCCCGCGCCGCCGCCCACATAGCTATTGGTTGTATCGCTGCCGCCACCTCCGCCGCCGCTGCCCCAAACCCTGATGCGCTTGAGCTGCGTGATGCCCTGCGGAACCACGAATGTATATGTCCCGACCGCAGTATAACTGATCGCCCCTCCACCGGGGGCGGGCAATGAAACCATCTGATACGTGCTGTCTGCATCATTAAAAAACATGACGCCGACACCGCCGCCCACAATGTCGCCAGATCGGATTTCAGAACCGCCATAACGCTTGATCGAAACAGCAGCCAAGCCGTTGACCTTGATCGTTGCCGCAGCCGTATTGTCCGCAGAAAATCTAACGTACAGCACTCTTGGATAGGCGCTCGGCACCGGAGCCAGTGTTATGGTCAATGCGTTGGCCGAACCACCAGCCACCGCGAAAGCCCATTTTCCTGACTGTGTGTCCAGTGCCAGCTTTTCAATGTAAGTGCCGCCAACGCGCTCATACACACGCCCGTCCGGCAGACCGATACCATGGCCGTCTGGTGGCGTGACGATATTCCATGCCACGCCATTCCATTCGGCCAGCTTCTGTGTATTTCCCGCCCAAGCGCCGGTTGCGCCTGCCGGAATGATATAGGTGTCCCACGCTGTCGGATTGGCAGGCGGCGCGGTCACGGTCATGGATTTGACCGGCACCCACGGCGTTAGAGAAAGCTGCGCCACCGGCACTTTCCGCTTTTCGACAAAATCACGGCTCGCCAACAATACGGACGGATCGACCAGCATCGTGACATTGGCGGTCTCGCCAATGATGATCTGGAATTCATACCGGATATCTTCAAGCTGGCCTTCCAGCGCGGTGGGCTTGTATTGCGAAACAGGCTTGGCAACCGCGACCATGTCGCCATCAACGTCGAAAATGCCGAATTCGCGCATCCACCAGCCACCGGCAGCGGTCGGGATGATGGACGTGACAAGCACGGCGGATGGATTGAGCGGATCGATCACCACGCTTTCAACCGGCGTTCGCCAGACTTCTCTAACGAGTGCGGTGCTGGCAGCAGTCGGATTGACCTCGGCACCGTTGCCATCACCGATGGCAAAATGCGTGATGGTGACTGCCGCGCCACCGGCAGCGCTCAAGGCCAGCTTATTGCGGCCGATATTGGTGACAATGGAAAAATAGTTCTGCGCCATGCTGGTCAAGCCTTTGCGTTGATGCGGATTTCACGGACAGCGCGTGCACTGGTCCCCGCATAGGATGGGACAATAAAATTGTCGGAGCCGAGTTGCGGCGCGTTGATGCGCACCGTGCGGCCGCGCCGGGACGCCGCGCCGGCGTAAACGCTGGAAAGGCCGCGCAGGCCATACTGGATGGCGATGTCCTGTGACCATCGCTTGGTCGCGTTGATGACGCGGGCGGCGGCGCGCTGATTGGCGAGATCGAGCGGCGCATGGCCGTTGATGACTGTGTCCGAAAGAAACAATACGATCTTATGGGTGTCATGATGGGCTTTCGGCTCTTCCTGCCACCATTGCGTCCAGCGCGCCGAAATGCCGATGGTTTCCAACGCCAGCCTGACGCCGCGAACCGTGCCGGTGCGGGCATGGATTTCCGGCGCATGGGTGATCAACGATCGGAGCAAGTCCTCGCGCATGTTGGGCGAGACGAATTCCGAAAGGCCCGCCTCGACAATCATCGTGGGCAGCAACGAGGCCGGAACCGTCGCTGCATCCTGAATCATCAAGGCGGATGGCTTGAACTCGGCCAGAACCTTGCTCAACGCATTGACGAAATCACGTGAGCGCCGGTCATTGACGCCGGGAGGCACAAGCTCAAGCGGGATGAACGGATCAGACATTTGCCCTGACCTCCAGAACAACCGTCATTTCATCCAGTCCGGCATAGTGGGTTTCCGGAAGATCGGTGAAATCCAGTCCCTCAATATCGACATCGGACACGCCGGAAAGCGCCTTCACAGCGGCGATAATGACGGAAGGTGCGACCTGTGCGCCAAGCTCCTGCGTCCATGGATGAAAAGCGGCTTCCGCTGTCGCTCTCGCCAAATCCTCCAGACCGGCCACCGCTTCCAGCGACCGGACAGTCAGTGTGAAGCTGAAACCGACGCGGACAGGATCGTGGACGGTGACGTAATCGCCCATGGCGCGAAGCGTCTCTGGATCGAGATAGGCCAGCACCGCATCTTTGAGCGCTGCACTGGGCTGGCCTGTTTTCATCAGCGGATGGATATGAATATCTCCCGGCTCCGGGCGGATGACCGCTACATCAACGATTTCGGGATCGACGGCCATGACATGCTCGCGATAGCCATTGCGCGGGCCGGTCTTGGCAATGGTGAAGAGCGCATTGACCACGCGAAGGCGGAAACGCTCCAGTTCCTCGTCATCCGTGCCGCCCTCGACGGTCGAGACATTGCGGGCGCTGGCGACATAGGCGACCGGATCGAGCAGATCGGAAACCGCGCCCACGCCAAGGCCGTTGAAACCCGCACCCGGTGTCTGTGCCGTTGCACGGACCACGCCCGCCGTCATTCCAGCCGGAATGATCAGATCGGCATCGGTCGCGAAAATCACCGCCGTGCCGGAGGCCACGCGGGTGCCTTTCGGGATCACAACGTCGATCAGACGTACCTGTGTCAGTTCAAAGCGGATTTCGGCCGTGGCGGGCTGCGCCAGAAGCCGGAATGTCGAAACATTGCCGCCACGATTTTCCAGATGAACGCCATCTGCAAAGACGGCCGTGTTCTGAAGCGTGGCCGTCTGGGCCGCTTCATGCAGGATCGAAAGCGCGTAACTGGCGACTTCGATCAGGAACATTTCCGTCTGGGCCGGATAAAGTGTGCGGCCTGAAACGTCTTCAAAAATCTGTTTGAAGAGCGCTTTAAGCTTGGATGGATCGCGCTCGAAGAAATCGGGTGCGCCGTTGGCGCGAAGTTCTTCAAGCGTTCTCTTGACGGTATCAGGCATTGTACTGAACCTCCGTCATATACTGATCGGCAATGACACTTTCGACCGGACGCCAGAACACTTGCGTTTTGAAATGCGAGAACTGCGCCAGAAGGACTTCGACCTTCTCGACCACGATGCGCGGTTCCCAGATCGTGATGGCGTCCCAGATTTCGCGGGTGAGCAGCGGAATGCCGATGTCGGGATGCTTGTCGATAGCCCCTTCCACATCGCAGCCCTTTTCCGGTTCGGTTGGAACCGAGCGCTTCGGCGTCATGATGATGTTGGCAATCGACTGATTGAGATCGTCAATGGCGGTGACGATAGCGCCGTAGGTATCGGCGGCAATGCCCGTTTCCGGGTCGATGCGGCCGACTTTCAGGGACCAGTGCCGGTGGCGGATTTTATCTTTGTCGATCATGCCGCCAAGCTATCGGGCGGCACATACAAAAATGACCGGACATCATGTCCGGTCAGTTCAACTATCAGCATTTTCTGCTAACAGTGAGAAACTAATATCACCACACAGGGCATGGGGCAAGTCGTGACAGAAACCCGAGAAAAACCGCAGAAGAAATACTGGATTGTTGCAGTTGTCGGCTTCAGTATCTTGGTTCTGGCGGCATTCCTTATAACGCGCACATCATGGTGCATTGCTGATCACAACTGGGTGGATGATCTCTTTTCCAATCTTATGCCCCCGCCTTCTGCATGGGAACGAGTAGTCGGCTTTATTGATGGCCCAATTTCATGCTTGAAGCCTAACGAATTCGGGGATTTTCTCGCTGGCGTTTTCGCTCCGATAGCTTTCTCCCTATTGGCTTTATCAGTGTATATCCAGTCCCGTGAACTCAATGAAACACAACAAGTGATGCAGAAGCAGCTTGAGGTAGCAGAGAAGCAGGTTGAAGAGACTAAAAAATCTACGGAGCTGTTTGCAAAGCAGACTGCAATCCTTGAAGAGGATAGAAATCTCCGACGTCTTCAAAACAATGATAGCCTTTATGAGGCTTCAGCAGAAGCGTTCAGAACCATACTCTTGGCGAGTAAGGGACGGTTATTTTCACAAAAAATGCGGCATGAAGAGCATTGGCGTCCTCTTTTTATGCTTAACGATATGCCCCGTGACGCTGAATTGCAAAATGCTGTGAATGAGATTTGCAAAGAACTTAAAAAGATCGAAAAAAACATCAATGGTACTCAGACTAGTATAGAATATTCACAAAACCCAAACGCCCTTCTGGTTATCTGCGAGGGGATTAGGAATCTTGAAAAATTCCTGCTCGAAACCTCACACGCAATGCAAATGCGTGTATCCGTTTACGGTTTAGACGTTTTCTTGGAAAAACTTGAAGCCCTCATGGAAAAGCTACCAGAAGCTCCTCATCCTTCATGAGGGATCACCTGTGAGCGCCCCACCGGGTACGACGCCGGTATGTTTATGATCGTGACCTACATTCTTGCCATTGTGGGTCAGAATAGCGCTTTCGAGAATGATTTCGGATGCCGTGATCCTGACCGGGCCATTACTGTTGATAGTCAGCGCACCGCTCTCACGGTCGATATGAATGGAGCCGCCCGGAAAGGTTGCCCCCATGTCGTCATTGCCGCTGAAGGGCGGCGCATCCTTGTCATTATATTTGGAGCCGATGACGCAACCGTCCTCTCCCTTCATATCCACGGCACACCACACTTCATCGTCCACATCCGGCATCAGGAAGCTTTTCGTCTTGCCGGATGACTTTGCCAGCACATCGACCCAGAAGGAAACCGTTTCGTCCTCATCCACGAACTGGACCTTGACCCGCATCTTCTTCGGATCGCGGTCAACCACGATCCCGCGCTTGTTCGAGCTGTTGGCCTTGAAGTCATTTTCCGCGCGCATCGATCAGCTCCGCATCTGTTGTATAGCCGTCCCGGCTCATGGTGTGGGTCGATGTGTCGATCAGGTATTTGCCCGCACATTTCCCGAAATCCGTCATATCGACCGTGACGCCCGCCAGAACACGCACGTCGCCCACAAGCGAGATCGAGCCGGAGCGGCTTTTGCGGTTCTTGAAATGCAGGCGGGATTTTACCAGCGCCTTGGCATTGGCCGGGTTTTCCGTGCGTTCGCCGGAGATTTTCAGCGTATCGCCGGTTTTGACCTGGTCGTCGTCTTCCTCGGCCTTGACCGGCTCTTTTTTGTTCGCATCCAGATAGCTGACGCTGGCCTTGGAATAGGTCTCGGCTGTCTGGAATTTAAGGCTGTAATCCAGAAGCATCGTGCCAATCTGGGTGTGACTGATCGCGAGTGCTGCGGCGCGGCCATCGACCGACTTGAACGAGGTGAAAATCGCTCGTTTGCCCTTCACCGTGAAATAATGCCCGGTGTCCTCGGCCAGCCGCGTTAGAAACTCAAGGTCACGTTCCCGGCGCTGGGTCACGCGCTCGAAATTGAGGTTCTCGATATCGCCTTCCAATGACAGGTCGTTTTCGCCGGTCACTTTGGCTACAATGGCGCGCAGAGACTGTTTTTCAAAGGCGCGGGTCTTTTCGGTGCGCAGCGGCTTTGAGATCGGCGCGGCAAGACCACGAATGGTCATGACATCGCCGCCACGACTGCCCGACACTTCCGGCTCGTCCATCTCGAAATCACCGCATGGCAGAACACCGCTCATGCCGTCAAAAATGGTGAGGTTCATCGTGTCTCCGGGTTCAGGACACCATTCGCCTTTCCAGCGGCCATCCTTATCCTGCACCTCGACATTGATTTCATCCATCTCGCCATGGTGTTTGTCGGTATAGCTGACAGATGTCGTCTGCGGGTCCATTTCGGACGAGATATCGACGCCCTGATAAATCAGTGAGAAATAAGGTTTCCTCGCCATCAGGACAGCTTCCAGAATGACCATGCACCGCCGAGCAGACCGGCGATGAACTGGATGGTGAAGGCGGTCGGCAAGCCAATATCCCGATAGATCGAAATCAGCAGCAACACGACCATCGCCATAATGGCCGCGACAACGGCACCGGCCAGAAAGGCGAGAATTCTAACGGCGGAAATCAGTCGTTCATCCATATCAGGCTCCATAAACGGGATTGTTACGCTTCCACGGCGGCAACAGGTCGGTATTGCTGGCCTCTTCCGCGATCACCGGGATTTTGAGGGTGATGCCATGGGGAAGCACGAGTGGCGGCACGGCCAGCGTTTCAAGGAAAAGATGGCGATTCGCCTCAATCAGGATGGTTTGCTTGTACTGATCGCCATAATAGCGATAGGCCAGCAAGTCCCAGCGGTCGCCGGTGACGGTCACATGGTCGAAATAATCGCCGGTCAGCTTCGCGCTCATTTCTTCACCTGCGGATTTTGCGCCGCGTCCTTGGAAATGGCAGGGGCGCGGGATTTGGCGATTGATGTGATGAGCGAAAACAGGCCACCGGCAATCGGATCTTCGAGCAGCGAGATGGAGGCTTCAATGCGCACCGGAACGCCGACAAGGCTGGTTTTGACGATCTCGGCGGATAGGCCGGTCACCACATAGCGTTTGCCGTTAAAAACGCCGTTGCCGAGAACCAGAGGAAGCGGGGATTTTAACGCAAATGCCGCTTCCAGCTTCGCCAGTTCGGTGGCGGGATCGCAGAATTCCTCGGAAAAGAAAAAGCTGAATTCCTTGGTATCCAGTTCCTCGCCAATCTCCTGCAAGACAGGCTTCCCGCGTGTGGGGCCATGCTGCGCGAAGGTTGCCGCCAGTTCATAGGAATGCGCGGTCGGGCCGGTCAATGGCGCGATGCCTAACGGGATGGAACCGAGAAGATAGATCAAGGCTTCCTCCTGTCACGCTTGCGCCGCTCTTCATCAACCAGACTGGCGATATGGCGGGCGTGAGCGGAAAGCTCTTTCTTGATGTCGGCTTTTGCGGACTGCGCATCGCCGGACAGAGGAATGGTCGGCTTATATTCGATATGGATGCCGCCACTGGCCTGCGCACTGGCGATGGATGCGGACTGGCTGCGCGCCGCCACTTCGGAGCGCACGGCAGCACCCGCAACAGGTTGCGCCGAAACGGGAACGGTTGCGCCGGAAATACTCGCAGCCGCCAAGGTTGCCGCCGCAGCCCCACGCATGGCCTTGACCATCGGCGCGGGCCGGATCTATGAAGCGATGGTTTCAGCAAATTTCAGCCGGTGAATATCGGAAAGCGGGCCGACCTTGGCGGGCGAAGACGGAAGGTGATCACGCACCATCTGCGTCATCTTCTGGATTTCCGCCACCACAACACTGGCACGAGCGCGAATGCCCGCCGCCATGGTGTCCATCAAGGCAACACCCTGATTGTAGAAACTGACATTGTTGAGAAAAGCTTCAGCCTGCCGGATGGACGATGTGACAGACGCACCGACCTGTTGCGCCGATGTCTCCAGTGCCGCAAGCCTGCCCATGGCCGGGCCGGTGTCGATTGCGGCCACGGCCTGCATGTCGGTTTTCAGCGCCGCCGTCGCCATCTGCGCGGCCTGAATGGTGGCCGGATCGGAAACATTGACCTTGGCTTCCGTATCGCCACTGCCAAAGGTGAAGACAGACTTCACCTTGCTCCATGCATTGGCGACACGGGCCGTCGCGCCGTCGATCAATCCGCCAACTGTGTCGGAAATGCCTGCCCATGCGGCACTGATTGTTTCGGTCGGCACCCAATTGAAAATCGACTTGATGGAAGTCCATACACCATCAACCGACTGGAAGGCATTCTGGACCGCAGTCGAAACCGCCCCCGAAATGCCGTCCCAATTCTGGATGATGAGACCGAGCGGCGTCCATGAAAAGGCCGTCTTCACCAAATCCCACGCGCCGGTGACAATGCCGGGAATGGCGCTGACAAAACCTTGAATGGTGGACTGGATGCTGCCCCAGTTCTGAATGATCAGCCCCAAAGGCGTCCACGAAAAGGCGGTTTTCAGAACAGACAGGGGATCAAAGCCAAGCAGGCTCTTGAGCTTTTCCCAAAGCGCCGATGCGCCTGCTGCAATCGAATTCCACAGGCCGATGAAGAATTCCTTGATCGGTCCCCAATAGATATAGATCGCGGCGGCGGCGGCAACGATTGCCATGATCAGCAGCACAATCGGATTTGCCATCAGGGCCGCGCTCAACATGGTGATGCCCATGGCGATCTGGACGATGCCCGCAGCCGTCGAGATCAGGACAGGCGCAAATGCTAATGCGCCGAGAATGGCCGCGAGGCGTTCCCAACCGCCAACATAATCTTTTGCAGCGACCAGATAGGTGCCGAGTTGCTTGAGGACGGCATATGCGCCTTCGGCAAAATGCCACGCAGTTTCGAGCACATATTGGATTTTTTGCCCAATGGACGCGGCCCACTGATCCAGCTGGCCGCTTTCTTTCAACCGATTGACGGTATCGAGCACCAAGGCCAACTTATCTCTCATCCAGTCAAACAAACCGGCGCTCATAATGGCAAGTTGGGATTGCTTCCACAGATCGCTTAAATTTGCGATCATGCCGTCCCATGTACTGGAGAGCTTGTCCATTGCACCGGGAAAACGCTCATCGAAAATTGACTGGATAACATTCTGGATGCCTATCGGGTCATCCTTCATAGCTGTTTTGGTTTTTTTCTCACCATTGAGTGTATACGTATAAGTGATCTCGCCACTTTTGTTATCCGTAGAGCCGATAATGCCAAACTCGCGTAAACGCTCGTTTTGAGCAGTAGCGGCATCGGACATCATTTCGACAGCATCCATAATCGGCTTGTTCATGGAAGCGGCAGCATTACCCAAGGACTTTAAAAGCCCATTAGTTGGATCAAGGCCGTAGGCGCGCAGACGAACAAATGCATTCATTGTTTCGTCCAATTCGTATGGGGTTTTCGCGGCAAAATCCGTGACCCACGCCATCGCCGCCTTAGCTTTGGCGCTCGACCCTTCGGTCGTTTCCAGCATGGTCTGGAATTTTTCGAACTGCGAGGCGACATCAATCAAACCGGCTGCGGCCACGCTAGCTGTGCCAACGGCGGCAAATGCCAGCCCTCCGGCCACTGCCACACCACGGAACGTTTTACCTGCACCGGCCTTTATTTGCCCGAAACCGCTCTTGGCGAGAGCGACGGTCTGCCTGTGCAACGCGACCGTAGCGCGACCGGCAGCACGCGCACCGGTAACGACACCATTATAGGCACCACGTGCGATGGAGCCGAGCTTGCTCAATGCGGAAGAGTGTTTCTGTGTGGCTTTCGTGGCGTTGTCGGCGGCGCTTTGAGACGCCTTTGAACCGGCCTTGACGGCAGCAGCGGTTTTCTTTTCCGCAGCCATGACCTTGTTCATGACCTTGGTCACGCGGTCGATGCCCTCAAAAACCATCGCAAAGCGCATAAAAAAACCTCCGGTCGGAATACCCGCCAGAGGTCGCATTTTTTAGAGTTCAGATTGACCGGACATCACGTCCGGTCATTTGTCTTGGGCTTTACGGATCGCTTCCGCCTTTGCCTCTTCGAGTTCTATTGCCTCAGAATACCAGAAGGCGAACTCGTCTTCATCCATGGCCTGCAACGTATCATGGCCCCACCCTTTTTCAACGAGAAAAAGATGCTGCGCCGGATGCGACAGGCTTAATTCAAAGAGCTTCCCGACTCCCCCTCGCTTTCGCCACCATCCTTTCCACCAAAGATTTCGCCAATGAGCTGAAGGGTATCGCCAGATGAAACCAACTCGACCAGATCGGTCAGGGTGAGCTTTTCGCCTTCAAAGCGAACAACTTCGCACACAAATGCGGCCTGTGCTTTCGGCGTGTCACCCTTGGCAACGCGCTGCGCCTTCATCCAGAGGCCGTGATTGATAAAGTTTGGCACTGTGCAGGAAATGCCGCTTTCGCTCAATGTGACCGTGCGTTCGCCGGCATTGGCATCTTTATGGGCTTTCAGCTTGGCGCGGACGCCGGATAGCTCGATCTTTTCAGCCATTTTGTCTCTCATTTTCCGTTAGAAATTATGGGGGCCAGCCGCATTCTAACGCGGCTGGCGGTTCAACTGCCGCACCGCTAACAGCGCAGGCGGGTTTCGATGAAATTGAGTGCGTCCGATTTCAGGCTTTCGGCATATTCCGGCGAAAGCGGTAAAGTGACCCGGATTTCACGATGATAAGGCTTTGCCTCGTCCGCCTGCCGCATGATCGTTATCACGGCTGGAAAAGCCATCGCGTCATGATGATCGTAATCCGCGATGCTGTATGCCTGAAGCACCGGGTTAACGAAGGGCATGGCCGGAGAAGGCGTCGGATAGAGGGATACGGCGATCATGCAGATGATGGCCGACATTCCAATCAGATAGGCGCTGATAAAAGCTGCTGTCTTGCGCATGGTTTCCTCAAAAAGAAGTTTCAGGACTGGTCCGGTCTGGTCGCACGATCAGCGCGGCCAGACGTCTTCGCCATTGATGCGGTAGATGTTGTTCCACGCATCAAATTCGATGATCGGCGTATCGCCGCCATAGACGTTCTGCTTGAAGGTGCTGATCGAAATGTCGTGTTCCTGGGCGAGGTTTTCGCCAAGCTTGGCGGTGCGGCCATGCGGCGCGAGCTTGTCCCTGCTTTGGAGGTAGAGCGGCTTTGGTC
Source organism: Hyphomicrobiales bacterium (assembly GCA_015654965.1). Lineage (GTDB taxonomy): Bacteria > Pseudomonadota > Alphaproteobacteria > Rhizobiales > Rhizobiaceae > Brucella. The sequence goes on along the minus strand of JAATGD010000146.1, from coordinate 9,691 downwards.
TGGTGAGTGGATGCAACTGCGCTCCCGCGTCCTCGCTGTACCTTCGCGCCTTCGTCAGCTTCTTCCTCACCTCTCTATTGATGACATTGAAATGATCGACGGCGAACTGCGCCGGATGCTTACGGAGTTTGGAAATGATCAGTGAAACACTTTTTGAAGTCCGTGAACGTGCACGCCGTTCGATTATCCCGCCTGCAAGATTGAAGCTCTCACAGTGGATCGAGCAGGAAGTGAAATTACCGTCTGATGTTTCGTCATTGCCTGGCTCAATCCGGCTTTATCCGTTTCAGCGCGGCATGGCCGATGCGATGAGCGATGCAAAGATCGAACGTATCACGGTCGTGAAATCAGCGCGTATCGGCTACACTACTTTACTGGTGGGGCTACTTGGCTCGCATGTCGTGAACGAACCGGCCCCCGTTCTATTCGTCTTGCCGACCGAAGATGACTGCCGCACCTTTGTTGTGTCCAATGTCGAGCCAACTTTCGAAGCATCGCCATGTCTGGCAAATGTCTTGGCTGGCGATCAGGGCAGCGAAAAGCGCAACACACTTCTGTCTCGCCGCTTTCCCGGTGGCAGTCTCAAGGTTATCGCGGCCAAGGCTCCCCGTAATCTCCGTGCTCATAATGCCCGTATCCTGATCATGGATGAAACGGACGGCATGGAAATGACCAAGGAAGGCAGTCCGATTCCAATCGCGGAACGCCGCACCATGTCGTTTCCAGATCGCAAGATCGTCATCGGATCGACGCCGATTTATGAAGACAGCAGCCATGTGCTGAATGCCTATGAGCGTTCGGACAAGCGAATCTATGAAGTGCCTTGCCCTGAATGCGGAGATTTTCACGAAATCGAATGGAAAGACATTCACTGGCCGGAAGGCGAGCCGGAAAAAGCACATTGGGCTTGCCCTTCCTGCGGTTCCGTTATCGAGGAAAGATACAAGGCCAAGATGGTTGCGGCTGGCCGCTGGCGAATTACAGCGCCGGAAGTGAAAGGCCACGCAGGATTCCGTATCAATTCGCTTGTGTCACCTTTAGAAAATGCAGCATGGGCCATTCTGGCGAAAGAATTTCTTGCGGCCAAGGACGATCCGGCCTTGCTTCAAACATTCGTCAATCTCGTGCTGGGGCAAGGCTGGCGCGAAAGTGGCGAGGAAATGGACGATAGCGAGCTTGCAAGCCGCGTTGAGCCAGTCTCGCTCGATCTCTTGCCGGACAGCGTTCTGGCCCTGACGGCAGGCGTGGACACGCAGCGCGACCGGCTTGAGGTTACAATCATCGGCTGGACACGGGATGGCGAAGCCTTCATTCTCGACCACAAGGTTATCTGGGGCCTGCCTGACGATGATGCGACATGGACCGAACTCGATGCGGTTTTGAAAATGCGGTTCGATCATCCGCTTGGCGGCAAGCTGGGGCTGGATGCTGTTGCTATCGATAGCTCGGACGGCGAGACGATGGAGAACGTCTATTCATTTTGCTTCCCGCGTTCTTCTCGCAAGGTGCTGGCAATCAAAGGTGTTAACGGCAATCGCCCATGGATTGAAAAATCCAAGTCGAAGGTGAAGGGCGGGGCGCTTTGGATTGTCGGTGTTGACGGCCTGAAATCGCACCTGACGGCGCGGCTATCCAGAGGTCGCACAATTCGGTTCTCTGACCGCTTGCCGTTGTCTTGGTTTGAGCAGCTTGCCAGCGAGCGTGTTGTCGTTCGGTATATACGTGGTCAGCCACAGCGCCGGTTCGAACGTATCCCCGGTCGTCGTGCCGAAGCGCTGGATTGCGTTGTCTATGGATTCGCTGCCCGCCAAATCCTCAACCTCAATTGGGATCAGCGCATTGATGATTTAAGGATGGGTGTGGAAGAAATTGCACCAAAGGTGCAAATTATTATAAAATCAAAGTGGTTGACGTGAATATTAACTAGCTAATGTATGTTGTATATGCGGCGGAGCAGGCTAGTATTGCTCCAATTCCGTTGAATACAGATGATAACATATTTCTTAAAGATACACTCTTTTGATAGTCTGTTAGAGCTCTTTGCGTGGGGGGAGTGATGCCGTTAATTGTGAAGGCAGGTTCTCCATTTTCATCAGTTCCCATTTTTATTCCGATGTCATCTTGATTATAGTTATTTGGAGCAGACAAATCAAGTTTAATGCGAAGGGCAAAAAAAGAATAAAGAGCAGATATAAACCATGCAATTCCAGCTCCAAGGCCAAAAATAAACGATATGTTTTGTGAAGCATAAAACATTAATGGTAAACTTTCTCGCACGGCTAATGTTATTGTTATATATTATCGTTAATTTTTGAATCTCTTTTTTTAATTTGTTCCTTTGCGCCTGTTGGTAACATATCAAAAAGTCTGTCAGCCTCTTTTTTTTCGGTTATTAAACGCTGGCATATTCTGTTTATACAAGAAAGTAAAAATATTGCAGTATCTCTATCATCCTTAATATCAATTTCACCCGGATGTACCGCGTTGTTACCTATTACGCGAACTGCATCCAGCATTTGCTGTATATCAGGATTTAAACCTCTTTGAACCAATTCTCCGATTTGTTCGTTGATTTTTTCTGATTTGCACTCGAGCTCATTGCATAGCTCTTGAATAGCTAGGCGTGCTAATGCAGCTGATGCCCGGGGAGAATATTGAACGACCTTTGAGGCTTCGATGAAAACGCTTTTAACTTTAGCTGGTAAATCAGAGTGTGGGCGAATGTTTGTCGCATCGGGATAAATCATTACATCTCTTGCCCACACCGAAACTCCTGAGCAATGTTCACAACGTGAAATCCAAAGATTGTAAATGGTGTCTACATATTTCGCATCGTTTCCGGGCCTTATAAATATTTTATCGGTTAAGAATTGTTTTATTCGAAGTTTTTGTAGTAATTTCTTTTGATTGTCTAAAAGCGGATCATTTGTGATCTTATCAAGATCGTTTTGTGTCGGAATGTATGGTGTGCCACGGGAATTATCATTTTGTATTTCTCGCGTGTATACATCGCTCCAGATTTGAGCTGAACGAACGTTACAATGGGGGCAATCAAAGGCCTTTCGATTTATTGCTGGTAATAATTGCTTTTCGTTCATTTGGTATCCTTTTTTAGTCGAACTCCAGGTCCTTCGCCGTTCTCGGCAACAAAAATTATGCCCTTGCGTTCAAGTGCTGCGCCTATGGCTAGTACGGTTTCATCTTTCAATTTTTCACCGCGTTCTAGGCGGGCAACTGTATCTGGTGATACGCCTGCTAGTTTTGCAAGATCGCGTACACCTAAACCAAGGGCAGCGCGAGCCATTCGGCATTGAAGATCGATCATTTTCAGAACACTGTTACGATTGTTGTTGACATAAGCAATGAATAGCGTAATCGTATCACTGTTACGATTTTCATGCAATGGGAGCAACTTAATGCCACACGCACGCGTTTCGGTAGACGCCGAAGGTTTGTCTAAATCATGTGGATTCACGGTTATCCGTGAGGATTTGCCGGAAGGAAGCATATCTGGGCGAGATGGGCTGGAAGCATTGGATCGGGTTGAAGACGTATTATGCCAGATCAAAGACTACTCATACGCTGCACTTCGTATTGCCGAAGGCCAGATTGCGGGTTCAATCGAAAATGAGCGGTTGTCTGCAATCTACGCGCTTATCTCTCACATTCGCAGCGATATTAGAGCGCTTGAGGCTGATTTCAGAACGGTATCAGGTTTCTGTACTTCGCTTTGTGTGCAAGTGAAATAAGTTAATCATTGATTAGCTATTGCACTCTCAATCAATGAGTGACATATTGATTGCAGCAAAGGATATGTCAGCTATGTCAAATTCCCACCGGTCAGAAGGCAGTACGGTCTCGAACACAAATATAGAAGAGACTATACGGCTTGCCCGCGAATTGCACGAACAGGAGCAACTAGCAAAGCAAAGGTTTATTACGCCGAGGTTCCCGCGTCGGGATGTGGCACGGGCATTGAACGCGAAAGAAACGACGTTTCAAAATTGGCAAGCGCGCAAAAACTTGACGCTGGATGCTGATGAAATGCGGGAAGGCTCCGCTTGGCGTCTTTATTCGGGGCGCGATGTTTTGCGGCTGGGACTTGCTGTTAAGTTGACTTCACTTGGTTTTCCTGCGGCCCTTCTCGATCATGTAATGAAGCAGGTGGACCCTATATTTTCTGGTGGTTCGCATTATCTTTCGTCTAATCGTGCATCGCATATTCTGGTTAGTGCGGATGGGGCGGTATCCGGGCCAAATCTCGGCGAGAACATTGACCTCGAAGAAATCGAAGACACTTCTTTCATAGTGGTTCGTCTGGATCGGCTCATCCAAGATTCTCTTGAAAATCTTGGCGCCAGCATCACGAGCGGCAGCGCGGAAGATATGGCGGAAGCTGCAGCACGCATGAGAGCGAAGAAGGGACAGGTGTAAGTCATGGCCTTCCCATTCCAGCGGTTTTTCTCGCGAACGAACAAAGGGAATCCAAACCAGAAACGTGCCGTGAACGCTGCAAGCGCAAACTGGCCCGATGAAGTGCGTTCGGTTTCCGGTTCGGCTGATTATCGCACGGCTGGAATGACGGTCGCGCAACGGGTTGCGGCGCTCTATATCAATGATCCAGTGGTACGTTCGGCGGTTGGCCTGATCGTCTCGCAGATCGTTGGCAGCGGTACGCGCCTGAACACTCCCAATCAGGAACTTGATAGCCGGTTCAATTCTGCGAAGCTCGATCCGTCCGGACTTCTGTCGATCACGGCAATTCAGCGGGCGGTTGTGCGCTCATGGGCTATAAGCGGTGAAATTCTCGGTCTGCATCGTGTGGTTACCGGTCGGTACGCTTTCCAGATTCTTGACCCAGAACAACTTGACCGCTCGAAAAATGAGGATAGGGGCGAGGCTGGCACTATCGTTGCGGGCGTTGAGCGCGACGGCTATGGCGTCATAAACGGATACTGGATTCTTCCGCATTCTCCCGGCGATCCGTTTGCCAGCAATACACAACCCGTTCGCTTTGATGCTGCTGACGTGGTGCATGTTTTTGAACATGAGTTTCCGGGGCAGGTGCGCGGTATGAGTCCGCTTGTTGCCGTACTGCCGGTTCTCAACAATGCCAGCATTGCCATAGAAGCGCGGCTCAAGCAGTTGCAAGTCAGTGCTATGCTGACCGCTATTCTAACCAGCCCTGATGGTACGGATGCATTTGACGGTGACCCCAATCCCTCACTTGAGCCGGGAGCAATCATTCGCGCGCGTCCCGGAGAGGATGTTGAGGTTGTCAACGGGCCGCAATCGCCAGACTTCAACGCCTTTATTAAGGTTCTCTATCGCCAGATCGCAGCCGCCCTCGGTGTCACCTATGAGGATTTGATCGGGGATTTGGAAGGCGTCAACTATTCCAGTTTTCGCGGTGGCGCTTTGACGGCACGCCGTAAGACCGAGGCAACGCGCAAGGTATTGCTGATCGAAGGCGTTCTGGAACCGATCTTTCGCCGCTGGCAGGCCATTGAACATATGACGGCACGGGTGAGCGCCGAAACTGAGCCGGGCTGGATCGAGCCAAGCTGGCCGGAAATCGACCGCCTGAAAGAGGCTAATGCTGACATTGTGCTTCTGAAAGCCGGTCTGAAATCTCGTAAGGAAATCATCGAGGCACGCGGGCGCGAGTTTGAAACGGTGCGAGCCGAAATTGCTGCCGACCCTCTTTCCCAAACAGCCGGAGCCGCCAAATGAGCAATCCCGTTCGCCGTTATCAGGCCCAATCCCGGCCAAACAGCTACGATCCCGAAACCCGTTCTTTTACGGTTGTTGTGGCAACCAATGCCCCGGTTGATCGTGGCAATTTTGATGAAGTTTTAGACCTGCAGTCTTTCGGTGCCACTGGCTGGCCCGAAACACTGCCTTTGCAGACGGATCATTCCAACAGTGTCCGTGATACAGTCGGAGCGCTCACAAATTTTCGCTTCGAGACATTGGAGAACGGTGTCACCGCTTTGGTGGCTGACGGTCGTTTATCCAGCCGCGCTGACAATGAAGCGCTCGCCGCCAATCTCAAGGATGGTGTGCAATCAAGCTTTTCCATTTCTTTTTCAGTTTCGAAATGGCGAGACAGCAAGGACCCGGCGACCGGCCGCAAGATCAGAACCGCGCTTTCGGGGCGGCTGATCGAGGGCAGTTTCGTGGTGAATCCTGCTGATCCGCTTTCCAAGATCAGGAGCCGTCCTATGCCTCAGGACATACAAGATGAAGAACATGAAACCCGCATGTCGGCGGAACAGTGGGATACTGTTTGCCGTGCTGCGGGCGTGCCGGATGCCGTGCGTGAAGCGCTACGCAATTCTGATACGTCTGACGCCGACCGTACCGCATTGGCGCTTGCTGCCGTCGAGCGCAATGCGCCGCCGGTTCGCACGATCCGCCAGCATAATGACCAGACGCTTGATAATCCGGTTGTGCTGCGGGATGCAGTCATTTCCTTTTATGACGCCGTCAATCGCGGCGAGCAGCCGAGCGGGCAGGCGGCGGAAGTGTTTTCGCAGGGCGAACGCGCTCTTGCCGAACGTCTTTGCCGCAATGCTGGAATTGCAACAGCGGGCTTGTCGGATGCGGAAGTGGTTCGCCGCGCTGCCACAACTTCCGACTTTCCGATTATTGCGGGCGGAACATTCAACCTATCAATGCGCCGTGAACTGGATGCAGCGTCATCGCCTGTTGCCGCTCTCTTTGGCCGTGACGCGGTTTCGACATTTAATGCTGAAACCCGTGGCCTTGCTGACTGGACCAGTCTTGCTATCGCGGACAGACTGGAAAACGGCCATTACAAGCACTCGTTCATTCATGAGACTGGCGAAACGGTTAGTGTCGCCATTATCGGCGGTATCACTAGCAAGTCTTATGAACTGACAATCAATGCCGGTTCTCGACTTGGTAATGACGGTGTGCAGTTCGGCAAGCGCATGGCGGCTGAAATTGCAGATCGGCAGGTGGCCTATGTTCAGCAGGGCAGTCTTTCCGGCCCGACGATGAAAGATGGTAAAGCCGTTTTCCATGCCAGCCGGGGCAATATTGTCGATCTAACGCTTAACGGCCAGACCGAAGTCAAACAGGTCATGTCTGCGCGTTCTGCTATGGCGAAGCGTAAGGGCGTCGGTGATGTGATGATCGGTGTTTATCCTACGCATTGGCTTGTGCATTCGGACTTCGAAGAAACAGCACTCCGCCTTGTTGCCAGCATTCAGGCGTCAGCCATTGCTGATGTGAACCCCTTGGCGGGGAAACTACAAGTGGTTGTCGAACCGCGTCTCTCCAATCCGGATGTGTCGTGGCTGGTCGCGGAGCCTTCCAAGATGGACGGGGCTGTGCGCGTGTTCCTGCAAGGACAGGAAGCACCATTCACTTACAGCCGCATCAATTTCGACACGGATGCAGTGCAGTTCAAAATTCGCCACCCGTTCGGCCTTGGCTGGCTGGAATGGCGAAGCTGGACGCGGCTCAATCACAAGGTGGGCTAATCCATGTCTATCACCGAGATGCAGCAGCAGCTTGAAAAACTCCGCTCTGTCCGCGCCAGAGGCACCCGAAAGGTGCGCTTTGGCGAGGATGAAGTCGAGTATCGCAGCGATTCCGAATTAGCCGCTGCCATTGCTGATCTCGAACGCCGGATAGCGATGACGGCTAATCCGTCACGCCGGCTGATCTATACAAAAGTTTCGAAGGGTTACTGATATGCGAAATTACGTTCAGCATGGTGATATTGTTGACCTCACCGCTCCCCAGCCTATCGGCGTCGTGTCCGGTGAAGGCTTTTTCGTTGGTGATCTGTTTGGTGTGGCTTCCACCGACGCCAAGCCGGGACAGAAAGTATCTACCTGGCTTGAAGGCGTTTTCCAGCTTCCCAAGGCTTCCGGCACGGGTTTGACCGAAGGCCAGAAGGTTTATTGGGACGTCGAAGAAAAGAAGGTGACGGCGGACGAAACGGATAACGCCTTTATCGGATATGCGGTCGAAAGCGTTCTCGCCGCTGCGGCATTCGTCCCTGTTCGGTTGGCGCGATAAGGGAGGGCTTGCATCATGGAAATCAAGGTTTTGACCCTGCAACTATGCAATGGGCCGAAATTACCCAGTGCTGAAATAGTGGCACATGCCGATCTGGAAATTGGTGGTGACCTGATTATTCGCAATGCGGCGCTTTCTGTTACGGAAGGTAACTATTCTGTGCTGCCGCCCAGAAAACGCGCTGGCGACCGACCTATCGTTGGCTGGCGTAAGGAAAGCACGTTCGCCACGGCGATCAATAATGCTGTAACCCACGTCTATTTCGCCATGACAGGAAAGGTGGAAGGGTGAGGCTATGGCAAAAAGACATTCAGTTTTACCTACCCAAGGTGAAATTACCCGCCTCATGAGGGCGGCACGTCTCGCCGGTTTCTCACAAGCGCATTTCATCCAGCACACTGACGGAAGGTTGGAAGTCGTAGCGGCTGAAGCATCAATCCCACAGCCAATTTCCGACCTATCGCCTTATGAGGAATGGAAACAGAAAAATGCACGCAAGGCTTAAGGGAATCAACACAATCAAACGTAAGCTCGCGTCTGGCGTGATCGAAACCTATTATTATCATCGTGCAACCGGGGTGCGTTTGAAAGGCGCTCCCGGCTCGCCGGAGTTCGTAGCATCGATAGCCGCTGCGGAATTGAAGATGCGCAGTCGTGACAGTGGAACACTGGATGGTGTGATTCGAGAGTTCGAGGGGACGGCGAAATATCGCCGCCTAGCTGAAAGTACCAAAAAGGAATATCGACGCATCTTCACGTTCTGGAGTGACAAATTCGGGACGTGTCCGCTCGTTGGACTTGAGGACAAAGGCTTTCGGCGTGATGTACTGAAATGGCATGACGCATATTCTGCGGAAAATCCGCGTGAAGCGGATAACAGGGTCACGGTGCTGGCACGTGTTTTATCGTGGGCCGCGAGTGATGGCCCGCTTGATCGTAACGTTCTAGACACATTCGAGCGGGCTTATGCAGGTGATCGATCAGAAATGATTTGGCTACCGGAACACGTTGAAGCTTTCCTCAAGATTGCCGAACCAGAAATGAAGCTTGCAATGGTGCTGGCGCTTCACACCGGCCAGCGTCAGGGCGATTTGTTGACTCTGCCGTGGAATAGCTATGACGGTAAATGCATCCGCCTTAGACAAGGCAAATCAAAGCGTCTGGGGCGCATGGGACGCGAGGTAATTATCCCGTGCACCAAGGCGCTGAAAACGACGCTGGACGGGCTTACAAAGCGTTCACCTCTCATTCTCACTACCAAGACAGGAAAGGCGTTCCAGAAACGCTACTTCGCGGATCAGTGGGAGAAAACCTGCAAGGCTGCAAACGTGAAGGATTTGCACTTTCACGACATTCGCGGAACCACAGTTACGATGCTGTTTCAGGCTGGCTGCAACCTTGGTGAAATCGTGTCAATCACAGGTCACTCACTGCGGCGAGGGCAAGATATTCTTGACAAGTATCTGGCCCGCACAAGCGCCATGGCGGAAAGCGCCATTGCCAAATTTGAGAACGTTCTGGAAACAGATTTTGCAAAACAGTCTGCAAAACGAGAGGTAGCAAATCATGCTAAGTAGTGGCGCACCCGAAAGGATTCGAACCTCTGACCCCCAGATTCGTAGTCTGGTGCTCTATC